>JALZDD010000174.1 GCA_030862715.1 Actinomycetota bacterium
GAGGTCTCGGTCATCCCGTAGGCGATCGAGACCTCGCTCATGTGCATCTCGTTGACGCACCGCTTCATCACCTCGACCGGGCACGGGCTGCCCGCCATGATCCCGGTGCGCAGCGTGCCGAGGTCGAAGCTGGAGAAGTCGGGATGGTTCTGCATCGCGATGAACATGGTGGGTACGCCGTAGACAGCCGTGCAGCGCTCGTCCTGGACCGCCTTCAAGGTGCCCGCCTGGTCGAAGGCCTGGCCCGGGATCACCATCGTGGCTCCGTGGGTGATGCAGCCGAGGTTGCCCATCACCATCCCGAAGCAGTGGTAGAAGGGCACCGGGATCGCCAGCCGGTCGTTCTCGGTGAACCCGATCGTCTCGGTGGTGAAGTAGCCGTTGTTGAGGATGTTGCGGTGGCTCAGGGTCGCGCCCTTGGGATAGCCGGTGGTGCCCGAGGTGTACTGGATGTTGATCGGATCCTCGGGGCTCAGGTCGTCGGTGACGTGGTCGCTCAGCTTCTCCCCAACGCCGGCTTCGAGGAGCGTGGTCCACTCCGGGTCGCCGATGAAGACGGTCTGCTCCAGGTCGGGGCAGTCGCCGCGGACGTCGGCCACCATCGAGCGGTAGTTGGAGGTCTTGAACTCGGGCGCGGAGATAAGCAGCTTGATGCCCGACTGGGTCAGGGCGTACGCGAGCTCGTGGGTGCGGTAGGCCGGGTTGATGTTGACCAGGATCGCGCCGATCTTCGCGGTCGCCACCTGGGTCAGCGTCCACTCCGCGCAGTTGGGTGCCCAGATGCCGACCCGGTCGCCCTTCCCGACCCCGGCCTTGCGAAGCCCGACGGCCAGCGCGTCGACGTCGCGGCTCATCTCGGCGTACGTCCAGCGTCGGCCGGACGCCACCTCGACCAGCGCCTCCCGGTCACCGAATCTGGCGACGGTGCGGTCGAAGCTCGCGCCGATCGTCTCCTCCAGCAGCGGGGTCGTGGTCTCTCCGGCAGCGTAGGAATCCGTCATGAGCTCAGTCCCCCGTGATGAGGTCCGCGGCGCGCTCGCCGATCAGGATCGCGGGCGCGTTGGTGTGACCACGAACGATCCTGGGCATGATCGAGGCGTCGGCGACACGGAGGCCCTCGACGCCGCGTACGCGCAGCCGGGGGTCGACCACGCTGGCCTCGTCCGTGCCCATCCGGCAGGTGCCGGTCGGGTGGTAGAGCGTGTGCGCGTGACGGGCCAGGAGCGCGTCGGCGACCTCGTCCGCGGACGAGTCCTCCGGGACGTCTGGGCGCAGGAACTTGCCGAGGAACGGCTTGAGCGCGGGCTGCGAGGCGATCTCCAGCGTCACCCGGACACCTTCGACGATGGCGGCGCGGTCCCTGCCCTCGGGGTCGGAGAGGTAGCGCGGGTCGATGATCGGCTTGGCGGCAGGGTCCTTGGAGGTGAGCGCGACGCTGCCGCGGCTGGCCGGGTCGACGAGGATCGGACCGGCGACGACCGCCTCCCCCACGAACGGCACCAGACCCTCGTCGAAGAAGCCGACCGGGGCGAAGATCAACTCGATGTCGGGCGCATCCAGGTCGGGGCGCGAGCGGATGAAGCCGTAGGCCTCGCCGACGTTGGAGGTGAGCATGCCGCGCCTGCGCAGCAGGTAGTTGAGCAGGTGACGTGCCGACTCCGCGGTCGCGAGCGAACCCTGCTCGACCTCCCAGCCGATGCCGGCGACGAGATGGTCGGTGAGGTTCTCCCCCACCTCCTTCGCATCGCGGACGACATCGATGCCGAGGCCCTTCAGCTGCGCCGCCGGGCCGATCCCGGAGAGCATCAGCAGCTGCGGGGTGTTGACCGCGCCGCCGGAGAGGATCACCTCGCGCCGGGCGGTGATCGTCGTCTGCTGGCCGTCGACGACGGCCTCGACACCGGTCGCACGGGTGCCGTCGAAGCTCACCCGCGACACGAGGGCGCCGGTCACCACGTTCAGGTTGGCGCGCCTGGCGGCGGGCTTGAGGTAGGCCGCCGCCGTGCTCCACCGGGCGCCTCGGCGCTGGGTGACCATGGTCTCGACGTACGCCTCGGGGTTGGGGCCGTTGGCCCGTCCGCGCCGGTAGCCGGCCTGCTCGGCGGCCTGGAGGAAGGACTCGGTGTAGGGACGCGGGCTCCGTTGCCGCTCGACACGGACCGGACCACCGGTGCCGTCGAGCGCGGTCGCGTCCTCGACGTCCTCCAGCTTCGCGTACGTCTTCTTGACGACGTCCCAGCCCCACTCCGGTCCGGCCGCCGCACCCCACTCCTCGTAGTCGGCCTGGAGACCCTTGACCCACATCATCGCGTTCATCGAGGACGAGCCACCGAGCATCCGGCCACGCGGCCAGTAGATCCGGCGCCCGCCGAGCGCGGGCTGTGGCTCGGTGGAGTAGTCCCAGTCGTGCTCGGATCGGAAGAGCTTCGAGAACGCTGCCGGGATGTGGATGTTCATGTTCTTGTCACGCGGTCCCGCCTCGAGCAGCGTCACCTGGACGCTCGGGTCCTCGCTGAGGCGTGCCGCGAGCACGGCACCTGACGATCCGGCCCCCACCACCACGTAGTCGCTGGTCAGTTCCTGGCTCATACCGGATCTCCTTCGTCAACGATGA
>JALZDD010000187.1 GCA_030862715.1 Actinomycetota bacterium
GCCTTCGGCCGCGCCCTGACGCGGCCGAAGGCCGCTGTGCTTCCAGAATCTCGTTCCGATCGCCCAAGAACTTACGGCCTGACGGCCATGCCGTGCCCGCTCAAGTCAGGGGGCTTCATGCCAGCCGAAGCGTCGTGGCCCTAGGCGCGAATCCTGCGACTCGATCTCATGCCCTTAGGCTTTGGACTCTGCCTCGGCATTCTCGGGCTCGGCGTCGACGCCCGCCTCCTTGCGCTGCTCGGGAGTGATCGGTGCCGGGGCGGCGGTGAGCGGGTCGTAGCCGGCACCCGTCTTCGGGAAGGCGATGACGTCGCGGATGGAGTCGGTGCCGGCCAGGAGGGCGACCACGCGGTCCCAGCCGAAGGCGATACCGCCGTGCGGCGGGGCACCGAACTTGAACGCGTCGAGCAGGAAGCCGAACTTCTCCTCGGCCGCCTCCTCGCCGATCCCCATCAGGTCGAAGACCCGCTTCTGGACGTCCTCGCGGTGGATACGGATCGACCCGCCGCCGATCTCGTTGCCGTTGCAGACGATGTCGTAGGCCCAGGCGAGCGCGTTGCCCGGGTCCTTGTCGAAGCCCTCGACGTCCTGCGGGCTGGTGAAGGCGTGGTGGACCGCGGTCCACTCCCCCGCACCGACCGCGACGTCACCGGACTCGACGGCCTCGGAGGCCGGCTCGAGCAGCGGCGCGTCGACGACCCACAGGAAGCTCCACTCGCCGTCCTTGCGGAGGTCCAGACGGTTGCCGATCTCCAGCCGGGCGGCACCCAGCAGGGAACGGCTCGACTTGGGCGCGCCGGCGGCGAAGAAGATGCAGTCGCCGGGGTTGGCGCCGACGTGCGCAGCCAGTCCGGCGGCCTCGGTCTCGGAGAGGTTCTTGGCGACCGGACCGGTCAGCGAGCCGTCCTCCTGGACCAGGACGTACGCCAGGCCCTTGGCGCCACGCTGCTTGGCCCAGTCCTGCCAGCCGTCGAGCTGACGCCGCGGCTGGCCCGCGCCGCCCGGCATCACCACGGCGCCGACGTAGGGCGCCTGGAAGACGCGGAACGTCGTCTCGGAGAAGTAGTCGGTGCACTCGGTGATCTCGATGCCGAAGCGCAGGTCGGGCTTGTCCGAGCCGTACTTGGCCATCGCGTCGGCGTAGGTCATCCGCGGCAGCGGGAGCGGTACGTCGTAGCCGATCAGCTTCCACAGCGCCGCGACGATCTCCTCGCCGAGGGCGATCACGTCGTCCTGCTCGACGAAGCTCATCTCGATGTCGAGCTGGGTGAACTCCGGCTGCCGGTCTGCGCGGAAGTCCTCGTCACGGTAGGCGCGGGCGAGCTGGTAGTAGCGCTCCATGCCGCCGACCATGAGCAGCTGCTTGAACAGCTGCGGGGACTGCGGCAGCGCGTACCACGAACCCGGCTGCAGGCGGGCCGGGACCAGGAAGTCACGTGCGCCCTCAGGGGTGCTGCGGGTCAGCGTCGGCGTCTCGATCTCGACGAAGTCGTGACCGTCGAGCACGTCGCGGGCGGCCTTGTTGGCCTTCGAGCGCAGCCGGATGGCGTTGCCGGGGGCGGTGCGGCGCAGGTCGAGGTAGCGGTGCTTGAAACGTACGTCCTCGCCGACCTCTACGTGGTCGTCGATCGGGAACGGGAGGGCCGCTGCCGCGCTGAGGACCTCGAGGTCCTTGGCGACGACCTCGATCTCGCCGGTGGCGAGGTTGGGGTTGCGGTTCTCCTCGGTGCGCGCGACGACCTCGCCGGTGACCTTGATGCAGTATTCGTTGCGGAGCGCGTGGGCGATCTCCTCGTCGCGCACGACGACCTGGACCACGCCGCTGGCCTCACGCAGATCGAGGAACGCGACCCCGCCGTGATCGCGTCGGCGGCCTACCCAGCCGGCGAGGGTCACGGTCTGGCCGACGTGCTCGGCACGCAGGGTGCCGGCGTCGTGGGTGCGGATCACTTCTTCTCCTCGTTGTTCGCGACGACCTGGGGCTTCAGGTCGCTCTCGTTCTGCGGCGTCCAGGTGGCCGGGTCGGCCGGGACCTGGTCGCCGGTGCGGATGTCCTTGATCTCGTAGCCGCC
>JALZDD010000228.1 GCA_030862715.1 Actinomycetota bacterium
GGATCTGGTCCTTGCTCTTCTGCCTGGTCAGCTTCAGGGCGATGACCGCTTCCTTCAGCTTGCGCGAGTAGGAGCGCTCGGCGCTGAGGTAGTAGTTCTTGACGTACTGCTGGGTGATCGTGGACGCACCACCCGAGGTGCCCTCGGTGGTGTTGGAGAACGCGGCCCGCACGATGCCCTTCACGTCGACGCCGCTGTTCTCGTAGAACGTACGGTCCTCGGCGGCCACCACGGCGTGCTTGACGATCTCCGGGATCTCGTCGGCGTCGAGCTTGATCCGGTTCTGGTCGCCGTCCTGATAGCGGCCGAGCTCGGTCTTGCCGTTGCCGTAGTAGACGAAGGAGGTCTCGACCTCGAACGCGGCGTTGGGGTCCGGCACCGTGATCCGGTTGTAGGCCACGATCGCCGTCACCGACCCGATCAGGGCGATGGCCAGGAACCCGACCAGCACCACCTTCGCGGTGACCTTCCCCCAGCGTCGCCATCTCGTCTGCGTGGAGGTCCGGGGTGTCGAGCCCGTGGACGTCGAGCTCCTGGCCGCCGCCCATTTCTCCGCCACCCAGATCTTGGCGGGTTCGGCCTTCGCGAGCCAGGCACCGGTCGAGGACGGCTTGGGGGCCGCGCGACGCGCACCCGGCCTGCTGAGCGTGGCCCTAGGTGGCTCTGCCGCGACCCGAGGGATGGGCGGAGGGGCGGGCGGTGGAGGCGGCCGCCACGAGGGCGGCGGACCGGTCGGACCCTTCGGAGGCTCGGCGCTCCGGTGTTCCATTGCTCCACCTGACCTAGGCGACTGATTGCGGCGGCCGTTGATCCTACCCGGGCGGGTATGACAACGGAGGCCGACCCCGCAAGGGGCCGGCCTCCGCATCAAGCCGTACGCCTTGGCGTACGGCCTCAGATCACTCCTTCAGGTCGAAGCGGTCGTTCTCCATGACCTTGACCCACGCCTTGACGAAGTCGTTGACGAACTTCTCCTTGGCGTCGTCGGCACCGTAGACCTCCGCCAGGGCGCGGAGCTCGGAGTTGGCACCGAAGACCAGGTCGACGCGAGAACCGGTCCAGCCGTTGGAGCTGGTGTAGGTCGCCTCGTCGGCGGACGGGGTCCACTGCTGGTCGTAGTCGAGCAGGTTGACGAAGAAGTCGTTCGTCAGCACGCCCGGAGTCTTGGTGAAGACACCGAGGTCGGAGCCGTCCCAGTTGTTGCCGAGCACGCGCAGGCCGCCGACCAGAACCGTGGCCTCGGGGGCCGAGAGGCCGAGGAGGCTCGCCCGGTCGAGGAACAGGAACTCGGTGGGGAGGTTGAGGAACCCGGAGTCGTAGTTGCGGAACCCGTCGGCGACCGGCTCGAGCCAGGCGAAGTTCTCGACATCGGTCTGCTCCTGGGTCGCGTCGACGCGGCCGGCGGAGAACGGGACCGTGACGTCCTGGCCCGCGGCCTTGGCGGCCAGCTCGATGCCCACGCCACCGGCGAGGACGAGCACGTCGGCGAAGGAGACACCGGTCGCGGCCGCGATCTCTTCGTACTTCGCGATGACCGGCTTGAGCTCCTCGGGCTGGTTGACCTTCCACGAGACCTGCGGCTCGAGACGGATGCGACCGCCGTTGGCACCACCGCGGTGGTCGGACGTACGGTGCGTGGCCGCCGCCTTCCACGCGGTGGAGACCAACTGCTGCACGCTCAGACCGGACGCGGCGATCGCGGCCTTGGCGGCGGAGATCGCGGCCTCGTCGGTCGCACCACCCTCGACGGGGAGCGGGTCCTGCCAGAGCAGGTCCTCGGCCGGGACCTCGGAGCCGACGTAGCGGCTCTTCGGACCCATGTCGCGGTGGGTCAGCTTGAACCAGGCACGGGCGTACGCGTCGGAGAAGGCCTCCTGGTCGTCCCTGAACCGGCGGGAGATCTCGTCGAACTCCGGGTCCATGCGCAGCGCCAGGTCGGAGGTGAGCATGCGCGGCTCGCGCTTGCCCTCACCGTGCGCCTCGGGGACCATGTCGGAGCCCGCGCCGTTCTTCGGACGCCACTGCTTGGCGCCAGCCGGCGACTCGAACAGCTCCCACTCGTAGGCGTAGAGGATGTGGAAGAACTCGTTGTCCCAGCGGGTCGGGTGGTAGGTCCAGGTGACCTCGAGGCCCGAGGTGAGTGCGTCCGCGCCGACACCGGTGCCGTGGCCGTTCTTCCAGCCGATGCCCTGGTTCTCCAGCGGCGCGGCCTCCGGGTCGGGGCCGACCAGATCGTCGGGGTGGGCCCCGTGGGTCTTGCCGAAGGTGTGGCCACCGGCGATGAGGGCGACGGTCTCCTCGGAGTTCATCCCCATGCGGCGGAAGGTCTCCTTGATGTCCACCGCGGACTTCATCGGGTCGGGCTCGCCGTTGGGGCCCTCCGGGTTGACGTAGATCAGACCCATCTGGACAGCGGCCAGCGGCGCCTGCAGGTCGCGATCGCCGGTGTAGCGCTCGTCGTCGAGCCAGACCTTCTCCGGACCCCAGTAGATGTCATCGTCGGACTCCCAGACGTCCGCGCGACCGCCCGAGAAGCCGAAGGTCTTGAAGCCGCCCTCCTCCATCGCCACGTTGCCCGCCAGGACCATCAGATCCGCCCAGGAGAGGTTCTTGCCGTACTTCTTCTTGACCGGCCACAGCAGACGACGGGCCTTGTCGAGGGAGACGTTGTCCGGCCAGGAGTTGAGCGGTGCGAAACGCTGCTGGCCACGGCCGGCGCCACCGCGACCGTCGTGGCTGCGGTAGGTGCCGGCGGCGTGCCACGCCATCCGGACGAAGAGCCCGGCGTAGCTACCGAAGTCAGCCGGCCACCAGTCCTTGGAATCGGTCATGACCGCGGCGATGTCCGCCTTGACGGCAGGCAGGTCCAGGGACTCGAAAGCCTTCGCATAGTCGAAGTCCTCGCCCATCGGGTCGCTCACAGGGGCGTCCTTGGCGAGAATCTTCAGGTTGAGCTTGTTCGGCCACCACTCCTGGTTGGCACTGCCGGCGGTGGGGTGAACGCGGCCTGCGTTCATCACCGGGCACTTGCTCACGGCCTCTTCAGACATGAGATTCCTATCCGTTTCTGATCGGACTGGCTGCTGCCAGACGCTGTGATTCACATGTGTTGCGCCGGCCGATGACGAGCTCAGCCGGCGCGGGCTCTACCCCTGGGACAGGCTGCAGTCCGCGCAGGTGCCCCAGTAGATGACCTCGGCCTCATCGACCGTGAAGCCGTTGTCATCAGATGCCGTCAGGCAGGGCGCATGACCGACGGCGCAGTCGACGTCGGCGATCGCCCCGCAGGAGCGGCAGACCACGTGGTGGTGGTTGTCCCCGACCCGGGTCTCATAACGAGCCACCGAGCCGGACGGCTGGATGCGGCGTACGATCCCGGCCGCCGAGAGGGCGGCGAGGGAGTCGTAGACGGCTTGATGGGAGACGTCCGGAAGCCGCTCGCGCACCGCTCCGAGAATCGTCTCGGTATCGGCGTGCGCGTTCTCGGTGACGGCCCCCAGAACGGCCACTCGCGGGCGAGTGACGCGCAGGGAGGCACCTCTCAGCAGCTGTTCGTAGTCCGCGTTCCCCACACCCCAGACACTACGCCAATTCTTGAATGAGTCAAGAAACGGCGAGGAAATTTCTGGGGTGAATCAACCCAGTTTCACGGTCTCCGGCGACTCCGGTGCGGGGCGGGTCGCGAAGCGGCCGGCCATCAGCGGGATCAGGACGGAGATCGCCAGCGGGATGAGGAACATCGAGCGCTCGCCGAAGACCTCGGCGACCCCGGCGATCAGGGAGGCGGCGGCGAGATAACCGGCGTAGTTGGCGAGGTTGACCCGCGCGATCGCGTCCTCTGCGTTGTCCGGGGAGATGTGGGCGGCGGCGACGAAGGACTGCGGCGGGACCATCGCCAGGCTGCCGCCGAGGACGGCGAAGCCGACGGCCGCCACGCTCCAGTGCGGGGCGACGACGATCAGCACCAGGGCGCCGACGCCGACGATGCCGCCGGTGCGGATCACCCGCTCGGCGCCGAAGTGGGCGACGAGGCGGTCGCCGGGGAGACGTACGGCAAGGAGCACCAGCTGGTAGGCGGCGTAGATCGCCGGCGCGACCGCCGCCGCGGCGCCCAGGCCGTCGACGACATAGATCCCGCCCCAGGCGGAGGCCGCGGAGTCGATGAACCACATCGCGAACGTCGGCACCGCGACCAGGAGGAGAGGCAGCCAGGGCAGCGGGGGCTTCGGGCGCTGCGTACTGCTGGTCCGCTGCTCGGCCGCGTCGACCGCCTCCGGCGGCAGCAGGAGCCGGAACGTGGCGAGGTTGGCGGCCAGGCCGATGACGGCGATGGGGATCATGTCCAGACCCAGAGGTACGCCGAGGGCGATCGTCACGGTCGCATAGACCGCGCCGAGGACGGCCGCCGCGCTCCACATCGCGTGGAAGCCGTTCATCAACGGGCGGGCGTACGCGTCCTGGGTGGCCGTGCCCTGCATGTTCATGGAGGCGTCGACGCCGCCGAGGAAGAAGCCGTAGACACCGTTGAGTACCAGCAGGGCCACCATCGTCGGCGCGAAGGCGGGCATGACCGCGGCCAGCGAGGCCCCGCCGAGCATCAGCGAGAGGGTCACCGCGCTGCCGACCCTGGTGGCGAGGTGACCCGCGACGACGCTGCCCACCGCCCCGACCGCGGTGGTGACGCCCAGCACGACGAAGACGTCGCCAGCGCTGAGATCGAGCTTCGTCGCGATCGACTCGAGCCTGGTGATCAGCGAGGCGAAGGTCAGTCCCTGGACCGCGAAGGCGACGAAGACCGCCATCCGGGCCAGCTGGAGTCGGGTCATGGACGCGAAGTCTGCACCCTCA
>JALZDD010000244.1 GCA_030862715.1 Actinomycetota bacterium
GCGGCAGCGATCGGGATGATCGAGGCGATCATGAGCAGCCCGAGGATCAGCCAGACGATCGGTCGATCCTCCATGCTGTAGAGGGCGTTGTAGTAGCTCTGGCTGACCTTCGGGATCCCGACGATCAACCGCACCAGGGCGACGATCACCAGCATTCCCGCTCCGAGCCCAAGCCCGGCAAGCCCGAGCCCCACGCCGCTTCGCGGACCGCCGGCAGGTGCCGTAGCGCTCGTCGCGGACCAAACCGGTCCGGTCCCTGCCGCCTCGTTCGGTTGTGACATCGCGCCCTTTCCGTCGTCGGATCGGGTCCGCCCTGCCCGTGCCGGGCGGCCTCGTATGGCCCGAGACGTTATCCCAAGGGTCGTGCTCCCACGGGCAGATCCGCGCGGGCGAGCGCGTCGAGATACGGAAGCTGCTCGGTACAAGATTTCTCAGCGATTTGTGTTTGAAACCCGGAATTTGGGGTAGGAGAGAGTTACCAATCGCTCCGAACGTCTTGGGGGACCCTCTCGTGAACGTCGAAATCGTGGCGCCGCAGGTGAAGACTGCGGCCCGTTCCATCGGGACCGCGGCCGAGGCCGTCGCCGGTCTCGATCTCGAAGGCCCGATGGCCAAGGTCGCCTCCGCACTGCCGGGAAGCACGTCAGCGGGCGCCGCGAACGGCCTCAAGACCGAGTGGAAGAGCGACAAGGACAAGTGGGTCAAGGACGCCCGCGATCACAAGACGACCACCGTCGCCGATGCCGACGCGATCGTGGCGGCCGACACCATCACGGCGCAGCAGGCGCGCTACCGCGAAGCGATGATCGGAAGAGACTGATGGCCGTCACCTACGAGCAGCTGCAGAGCTGGAAGCCCGAAGAGCTCGACACCGCCGCGGACCAGCTCAACACCGCACGCAAGAGCTTCCAGGACCAACAGGACGAGATGGACGCCGGCAAGGTCCCCGACACCTGGGTCGGCGAGGCATCCACCCGTGCCGAGAATCGTCATCGCCGGCTGATCGCTGACCTCAACGACATGGCGGCTCCGCTGTCCCAGGTCATCAACGCCCTCGACGAGGCCGCCGCCTCCATCAAGAAGGCCAAGGACAACGCCAAGCACGCCTACGACGACGCGACCGGCCGAGGCTGGAAGGTGACGTTCTCCGGCGGCGTACAGATCACCGATCCGAGCCCGGACGAAAAGGACCCGGACAAGGACAAGGGCACCATGCAGCAGCTCGCCCAGACCATCCAGGATGCACTGACCGACGCCGCCTCCGCTGACACGGACCTGACGGCTGTCCTCAATCACGCGACCAAGGGCGACTACGACGGTGGCGATGGCACGATCGAGCAGGCCAGCCTGCCGCCCGAGCTGCGCAACCTGCCCGAAGACGAGCTCATCAACAAGATGCTCAGCGATCCGGGAAAGTACGACGGCTACATCGACGCGCTGCCGCCGGATGCCCAGACGCGGCTCGGCAAGGAGATCAGCGACCGCCTCGACAGCACGCTCAACGACGACGACTACAAGCTCAGCAAGGAAGAGGCCGACCGCCTCAACTCGATGCTGAGCGCCTACACCGACGACGAAACCGTCGCGGCCGGCCTCTACAAGGACCTCGGAGCCGACGGCACCGTCGCCAGCATGGCGCGGATCGAGGAATATCTGCGGATGCAGTCGCCGGATTCCGGCTCGCTCAACACACTCGCATCCAACCTTCGAAGTGGTCTCGCATCGGCGTCGAACGACCCCGGTTTCCCGGCCGAGCAGTTCGGCCACGACATCGTGAAGTACGCCGGTCCCTCAGGGGTCTACCTCTCCAACGATGAGCAGGACGCCCTTCGGGATCGCTACCCGAACTGGGGCGGCACCGGCGGAGCGTCGGTTCTGGCCTACCTGATGAAGGACCACGACCTCAACGGCAACCTCGTTCTCGGCGCGGCCGAGGAGCTCGACCGCTTCGAGCGGGCTGACGGTCCGCTCGACGCCAAGACCTGGTATCACCACACCGGCCATGGCCCATTGGGCGCCGGCGAGAACGGCTACGGCGCCGACCCGATGGCCGCGATCATGGGCAACCTCGGCGACCACCCGGAGCAGGGCTACCAGTTCCTCACGGAGGACAAGGCGCGACAGGACTTCTACTTCGACAAGCGCACCTGGCAGGCCGACGGCTACGCCGGAATCTCGGAGCTGGCCGAGGGCATCGGCACCAGCCAGGAACTCCTCAAGGAGCACCCGCAGGAGACGACGGGCCTCGTCTCGAAGTTCTTCCACGATGTCTCTGACAACGAGGGCTTCAACGCAGAAGATGCCAAGGCAGCCTCACCCCATGTTGCAGAGCTGATGAAGTTCTACACCCCCGGCGTAGATGCAGCGCTCAACAACCCTGGAACCGGCGAGCCCGGCACGGAACCGTTCAAGCTCGACCACTACGGCAACATGGATCCCTACCCGAAGTTCTACAAGGATGACCTCGAGAACATGATGAAGGTCTCCATGAGCACGCAGGACGGGATGACCAGCATCGCCGAGGGCGTCGGCGCCTTCCAGCAGACCCAGATCAACAACATCGCCGTCGAGCTGGCACAGAACCCGAACGACCCGGGCCTTCGCACCGAACTGCGCGACGTTCTCGAACGCGGCGGACACCTCCAAGGCTTCGCTGAGCATGCCGTTGGCGAGGTCGAGATCGACGGCGCCAAGGACCGCGATGCCCAGCGTCAGGCGTTTATCGACCTGACGAGCGAGGTCGCAGGAATGGTGCCCCTGCCCGGCGCCGAGCAGGTCGGCGAGCTCGGCAGCAAGGTGATCGATTACGGAGTCGGTCAAGCGATCGACCTCGGCAAGGACGCGGCCGGTGAAAAGTTCGCGAACGAGGCGGCGGCGGCGACGTCGAACGCCGAGACCCGGGCGTCCGAGGGGGTCAACCGCGTCGAGCTCAACGCTCTCTTCGCTCTGGAGCGAGCCGGCGTGATCGACATCCCGAACTCGGACGAGACCTTCGTGAAGGACGGCAAGGTCATCAGTCTGTCTGAGGTCCCGGCAGGCGACGTGGATCGCTACGCCCACGAGGCGATGAACTACCTCAACGAGTACGTGACCTCTGCCGACTTCGAAGGGAGTTACAAGAATGCCTTCTTGGCCTACTACCCGAAGTAGGTTCCGCCTGGCCGTCGCAATGTGCACAGCACCATTCCTGATCACCGCCTGCGGCACCGACTCGACGCTGCTGGACACCGACGCGCTTCCACAGGTCGAGGAGACCGTCGATGGAACCATGGGAGCACCGGGGACCGGCTGGTGTGACGCACTTGGATATCTGGAGACAGCAAAACTGTCGAGCGCCGCAGACGGGACGACGGGCGACCAGTACGCGCTCGAGAACGGGGATGTCGTCGGCGCCACCGTGTTCGTTCCCGGGGGCGGGGACTACCCCGATGCCGCGTCGATGCTCACTGCCATCAAGGAGGCCGTCGACGAGTGCTCGGCAGATGCCGACAACGGCGACTACGGCGAAGCCAGCTTGGAGCCGATCAGCGGCCTCCCCGACGGCGCATTGGGATTCACGTTCACGAGTACGTCATCCAACCCTGTTGAAGTCGGCAGCATTGCGTTCGCGGAGACGGACGACGGACGCCTCGTCGGGGTTGGCGTGACGCACAGCGGGGATGGCGAGGCATCCGTGGATGTGGCGGACCTGCTCTCCACGGCGCTCGAGCGAGCCGCCGACGTGGACACCACCAGCTGAGCACACCCCAGAACACGGACCAGCGGCGCTGTTACGACGGCCACAACCGTCGTACCAGCGCCGCTGGCATTTCTGCTCGCGATTATGACTTGACCCGGAGCCACTACTCAGCGCTACTATGTACCAGTAGTCAGCATCACTGAGTAGTGGAAGGAGGTGCCCGATGGGCAAGCAGATGACCGAGATGCTCAAGGGGACGCTGGAGGGGATCGTGTTGGCGTTCCTGACCGGCAACCCGGC
>JALZDD010000251.1 GCA_030862715.1 Actinomycetota bacterium
CCCTCGGGGAAGTGACCGCACATGATCACCGAGTGGGTCCAGACGTTGCGGGTGAAGTTGGCGATCACGTTGGCCAGCAGCGTGGTCGGGCCCGACAGGGTGACCATCGAGACGAGCGGGTGGGCGACGTAGTCCTTGAACGCCTGGCGGCGGATCTTGGCGAGCGTACGCTTCGCCGACAACTGCCACTCGGCGGACGGGCGGCGACCCTTCTTCTTCTGCCGGATCACTCGGCCGAGCTCGAGGTCGTACATCGCGATGCCATACTCGAAGATGCACATGTTGATGAAGTTCATCGCGGGCTGGTAGAGGCTCGCCGGCGTCCAACGCTGCTCCTCGTCGACGCGCATGATGCCCCAGCCGAGGTCGTTGTCCTTGCCGACGATGTTCGTGTAGGCGTGGTGCAGCTCGTTGTGGGAGTGCTTCCACCCCTCGCTCGTCGACGCGTTGTCCCACTCCCACACGGTGGAGTGGATCTTCGGGTCACGCATCCAGTCCCACTGGCCGTGCATGATGTTGTGGCCGATCTCCATGTTGTCCAGGATCTTGGCGATCGAGAGACCGACGGTGCCGACGACGAACGCCGGCGGGAAGATGCTCGCGAGCAGGACGGCACGAGAGCCGAGCTCCAGCGAGCGCTGGACCTTGATGACCTTGTGGATGTAGGCCGCGTCCCGCTCACCGCGGGTGTCGATGACCTCTTGGCGGATGGCGTCGAGCTCGCGGCCGAGCTGCTCGATGTCGTCGCGGGTCAGGTGGGCGATCGGGCCGGTGTAGGCCGGGGCATCAGGTGCGATGGTCATGGCTGTCTCGCTCTCGTCTTGTGGGAGATGCCTCAAGAGGCAGGGTGGTCGATGACGCACTCGCCGGCGGCGGCGGAGATGCAGGTCTGGATGGGTACCCCGTCGGGGCCGGTCTCACCCGGGCGGGCGACGGTGAGCTCGCCGTTGCGGAGGTCGCGGACGGCGCCCTCCTTCATCGGGAGCACGCAGCCGAAGCAGATGCCCATACGGCAGCCGCTCGGCATGAGGACGCCGGCCTCTTCGGCGGCGACGAGGATCGGCTTGTCACCAGGCGCGTCGACGGTCTTGCCGGTGAAGGCGACGGTGCCGCCCTCGCTGGTCACGACGGTGGCCAGACGGAACTGCTCGGTCTGGAGCGGCAGCCCGGCCTCGTCGTACCAGGCCTGGAGGTTGTCGAGGAGACCGGCGGGACCGCAGGCGTACGCCTTGCGCTCCTTCAGGTCGGGGACGAGCTCGGTGAGGGTGTCGATGTCGATGCGGCCCTCGGAGCCGGTGTAGCGGGTGACGAGGCGGATCGCGCCGGCCTCGGCGAGGGACTCGAGGTTGCGGATGAAGATCGAGTCGGGGCGGCTCGGGGCGACGTGCACGACGGTGACATCGAGCCGCTGGTGCTCGACGACGCCTTCGTCGGTGACTGGGAAGAGGTTGCGCAGCATCCCGATGACCGGCGTCACGCCGGAGCCGGCGGTGACCATCAGGAACTTGTGGCCGCGCAGGTCGCTGGGCAGGACGAAGTCGCCGGCGGCCTGCTCGAGGTGGACGATCTTGCCCGGGCGCAGGCGGCGCACCAGGTGGCTGGAGACCTTGCCGTCGGGCACGGCCTTGACGGTGATCGAGATGAGGCCGTCCTTGCGGGGGCCGTGGGTCAGGGAGTAGGCCCGCCAGTGGCGGACGCCGTTGACATCGACGCCCACGCGGACGTACTGACCCGGGGTGTGACCGTTCCAGTCGGCGCCCGGCTTGATCTCGATGGTGGCCGCGTCGGCGGTCTCCGGAGTGACCTTGACGACGCGTCCTCGCAGGTCAGCGCCGGGTCGGAGCGGGTTGAACATGTCCAGGTAGTCGGCCGGCGCCAGGGGCGTGGCGATCGTCTCGGCGACCTCCCACACCTTGCGGGAGAGCCTCTCCCGCAGCGCGGGTCGCCTGACCTCGCCCGGGGCGAACAGGGCGGGGGATGTAGAGATCTCAGCCATGTATCCATAGTGCTACTTATACGAGGTAAACTCCTGTGTTAGCGACGTGAATCTGATAGGCGGATTTATACGTGACGAACAAAAGTTCCCGAGATGTGCC
>JALZDD010000254.1 GCA_030862715.1 Actinomycetota bacterium
GTCCTGACGCTGCTCAGTGCCCGAGTCGCTGGCGAAGGCCGGAGGCACGCTGGGCCCGGCGGGTGATCGCGGCGGTGACGGCGTCGGGGGTTCCGACGATGCGTACGCGCTCCTGCGCCCTGGTCACCGCGGTGTAGAAGAGCTCGCGGGTGAGCAGGGGCGAGTCGTCGGGCGGGAGCAGGACGGTGACGGACCTGGCCTGGCTGCCCTGAGACTTGTGGACGGTCATCGCGTGCAGGGTCTCGATGTCGCCGAGCCGTGAGGGCGCGTACGTCGCGCCGCCTCCGATCGCGACACGGAGGTCGCCGCCGGCGTCGGTGTAGGTGACGCCGGTGTCGCCGTTGAAGAGACCGAGGCCGTAGTCGTTGGCGGTGACGAGGACCGGCCGGCCCGGGTACCACTCGTGGCCCCAGCCGATGCCGAGCGGCTCACCGGTGGTCTCGGCGAGGCCGCGCTCGATCTGACGGTTCCAGTGGGCGACGCCCCAGGGGCCGTCGCGGTGGGCGCAGAGGAGGCGCGACTCGTCGAGCATCCGTACGCAGCGCTCCGCGTCGCCCGCGAGCGCGGCCTCGTGGAGGGCGGCGGCGTGCGTGACCAGGCCACGCTCGACCTCGGCCACCCGGGCCTCGTCGGCGGGGTCGACGAGCTCGACGGCGGGGTCGCCGGACGTCAGTACGTCGAGCGCCGCGTCGGCGTCGCCGACCCGCAGCGCCTCGGCGAGGGCGCCGATCGCGCCACCGAAGCGATGGGTGATGCGGAGCGCGGCAACGGCGTCGGGCGAGCGCACGGCGAGCCCTGCCACGAGGTCGGAGAGCACCGCCCCGGCCTCGACGCTCGCGAGCTGGTCGGGGTCGCCGACCAGGATCAGCCGCGCCTCCGGACGTACGGCCTCGAGGAGCCGGGCCATCATCGTCAGCGAGACCATGCTCGTCTCGTCGACGACGATCACGTCGTGCGGCAGCCGGTTGGTGCGGTGGTGCTTGAACCGGGTCGACGAGCCGGGTCGCCAACCGAGCAGCCGGTGAAGGGTTGACGCGGTGAGACCTGAGAGGCGGGCGCGGTCGTCGGCGGTGAACTGTGGCGCCCGCTGGGCGCCCTCGACGGCCTCCTGCAGCCGTGCGGCCGCCTTGCCCGTCGGGGCGGTCAGCGCGACCCGCAACGGGGCCGAGGACTGCTCGGTGAGCAGCGCCAGCAGCCCGGCCACGGTCGTCGTCTTGCCGGTGCCGGGACCGCCGGTGAGCACCGTCGTCGACTGCCGGGCGGCGGCGAGCGCGGCGGCACGCTGCTCGGCGTAGCCCTCGCCCGGGAAGAGCCGGGCAGCGGTCGCCTCCAGCAGGGTCTCGTCGGCCACGGGTCGCGGCGAGGCCAGCCGGGCGAGCAGGTCGTCGCGTACCTGGCCCTCTTCGCGGTGATAGCGGTCCAGGTAGAGCAGGCCGTCCTCGACCTGCACCAGGGACTGCGCCGCGAGCGGACTGTCGGCGACGGCATCCAGCCAGCCGGCAGCAGCCGGCCACGGCAGCGTCTCCTCGGTCTCCCGCAACGCAGCCAGGTCGACACACACCGACCCGTGCCGGACCGCGCGGACCGCCAGCGCCACCGCCAGGCGCACCTCATCGCGCTCTTCTCCCGCGAGCGCGGAGGCGCGGGTCGCGACATGTACGTCGGCCGCGGTCAGGACGCCCTCGCGATTGAACGACGCGAGCAGACCCGTCGCTGACCGGGCCAGGCGTGCGTCGAAGGGGTCCTCGGACTCCCAGCGCTCGATCATGCGGTTGCTCCGTCCAGCAGGTCGGACAGCGCGACCGCCAGGGACGCGGGTGGCTGCCAGGTGAAGACGCCGGTCGGGATGCCGTCGACGACGGGCGTGTCCGGACCGAGCATCCCGCGCACGTAGAGGTAGAGCACGCCACCGAGATGCGTCTCGGGGTCGTACCCAGGCAGGCGCCAGCGCAGGAAACGGTGCACCACCGCGGAGTAGAGCAACGCCTGCAGCGGGTAGTGGGAGTGCAGCATCGCCTCGGCGAGCTTCGGCTGGGTGTAGTCCATCGCCTCCACGCCCAGGAAGTTGGTCTTGTAGTCGACCACCACGAACCGCCCGCTCGGCAGCCTCAGCACCACGTCGACCGAGCCGGTCAGATAGCCCCGCAGCGACTGGTCGCCCAGCGGCGGCGCCTCGAGCCGGTCGGCGTACGTCACCATCGAGTCGTCCGCCGGAAGGTGGGCTCGCAGGAGCGGCGCGAGGTCACGGAGGCATACGTCGGGAGCTCCTGGCCCCCGCGTGTCGCCGCCCCCGAGCGGGATCTCGAAGTCGAGCTCGCGCAGCCGGTCGCGCAGCGGGATCTCGGCCAACGTCAGCCCGTCGGCCAGCGGGCCGAGCGGGGTCAGGTTGAGCGGCAGGATCCCGGTCGCGAGATCCTCGGCCGAAGCCGGCACCGGCCACCAACGCAGCTGCTCACGGGTCCTGGTCAGCACCTCTTCGCCCAGGTCAGGGGCATCCGGGTCGGTGTGCTCCAGGACCGCGTGGACCAGCGAGCCGAAGCCGGCACCCTTGGGCAGCTCGGCCATCGGCGAGAGGTGCTCCTCCGCGGGAGTCTCGACGAGATCGACGTCCTCGGCGATGGGCTCGTCGTCCTTCCCCTCGACCTCCGGCTCCGAGGTCGCCGCGACGCCCTCGTCGACCCGGATGAGCCCCGAGTAGGACGTACGCCGCCACTCGGCGTCGACCTCACGGGTGAACGGGCGCGCGGCGAGCATGCCGGGCGGCGCTTCTCGGATCGGCGGCGATGTTGTCACCGGCACCGCTTCCTCGGCGACTGGACCGCCGTGGCGAGCGACATTGCTCAGCAGACTTGCCGCGTCCTCGTCGCTCGGCACAGCGACGTTGTCAGGAACCGCCGCTTGGCCAGGACCTCGCCCGAACAGCAGCCGGTGCAGTCCGCCGGTGGCGGTGTTGGCCGTCGGTGCCCACCACGCGACGACCTGGGACTGAGCTCGGGTCAGCGCGACGTACAGATCTCGAAGCTCCTCCCCCAGCTCCTCGGCCTGGTGGCGCGCCAGATGCTGTGCCCAATGCGCACCGGTCCGGGCGACGTCGATCGTCCGCTGCCCCGAGGCGTCGTGGAACCGGGCGACCTCCGGGTCGCGCACGAAGAAGTCGTAGGCGAAGGGGAGGTAGACGATCGGGTACTGCAGCCCCTTCGACCCGTGCACCGTCACGATCTGCACCGCCGCGGCGTCCGAGTCGAGCCGCCGCGGCCGCTCGGCGGCGGCAGAACGCCTCCGCTCGTCGCGGAACCAGGCCAACAGCGCCGGCAGCCCGAGCGAGTCGCGCACCGAGATGTCGTGGAGCAGCTGCCCCAGATGACGTACGTCGGTGAGCAGCCGATCCCCGTCGGTGCGACGCAGCACGCGCGCGGTGAGCCCGCGCTCCTCCGCCGCCTCGATCAGGGCCGCGACACCTCGGCCACGTAGCAGCAGCGCCCAGCCGCGCAGCGTGTCGGCGATGCGCGAGGTCAGCGCCTCACCGCCCGCGTCGAGCTCGGTCGCGGTGTAGCCGAAGAACACGCTCAGACCGGCTGCCCGCACCAGTGGCGTCCGGTGGGGCGAGTCGAGCGCCTGCAGCAGCGCGAGCCAGTCCTCGCCGGCGGGAGTCAGGAAGACATCGCCGCCGCCGGCCATGACGGCTGGGATTCCGTGCTCCTGCAGGACCCGCTGGACCAGAAGGCCGTGGGAGCGCACCGCGACGATGACCGCGACGTCCCCTGCCTGGACCGGGGCGTCGCACCAGGTGGCCCCGGAGCCGAGCAGCTCGGCGATGTCGCCGGCGAGGTCCCGGGCGATGTGGGTGCGCGCGTCACCGGCGGTGATCATCTTGCCGCGGGTGAGCTTGAAGCCGCGGCGGCCGACCCGGCGGATCCGGAACGGCGCCGGATGCGGGGCACCGACCAGCCTGGAGCCGGTGTGATGGGCCTTCACGTCGTGGACGACGATGTCCGGGGAGCCCAACGCCGCGCCTCGCAGGACCACCTGGAGCCGCTCGACCAGCGGGGCGTCGCTGCGCCAGTTGGTGTCGAGCGTCGACTGTGTCTCGGCCGCTCGGGCGGCGGTCAGGTAGGTGAAGACGTCACCGCCGCGGAACGCGTAGATCGCCTGCTTCGGGTCGCCGATGAGCACGAGCGTGGCGTGGCCCTCGAAGGCCCGGGAGAGCACCTGCCATTGCACCGGGTCGGTGTCCTGGAACTCATCGACCAGGACGATCCGCCACCGCTGTCGCATCCGCGCCCGCGCCGGAGCCGACGAGTCCTCGAGCGCGATTGCGAGCCGGGAGAGCAGGTCGTCGTAGGACAGGACGCCGCGCATCTGCTTGCGCCGGTCGACCTCGTCCCGCACCGCCTCGGCGAACCGCACCCGCGCACCTGCGACCGGGTCCTCGGCCGGCCCCGGTGCCAGCACCGACTGCGGGTCCTCGACCGCGGTGCGCGCCAGTCCCAGGGCGTCGTCGCGGTCGAACGGCGGTCGCTCCCGGGCCTCGCCGAACCACTTCAGGTAGAGGTCGTCGACGACCTCCACGACCAGCTCATCGAGCGACTCGACCAGCTCGGCACCGGCGTCGGTGTCACCGGCCACCCCCAGCGAGCGCAGCACGAGCTGGCAGAACTGATGGGTCGTCGCGATCGTGGCCCCGTCGAAGGACGCGAGCGCGTCGCGCACGCGCTCGTGGCGTACCCGGACCTCGTCGTCGGACACGTCCAGCAGCAGCTCGAGGTGGGCGTCGAGCGGGGCCGGACGCTGCCCGGCCACCGCGGCCGCGAAGGCTCGCTCCGCCTCGACCAGGTGGGAGCGCACTCGGTCGCGCAGCTCCTGAGAGGCGGCGCGGCCGAAGGTGATCGCCAGGATCTCGTCGAGCGTCGCCTCGCCCTCGACGACGTAGCGGGTGACCAGGGCGCCGATGGTGAAGGTCTTCCCGGTGCCTGCCGAGGCCTCGATCAGGGTCGTGCCGGTCGGGAGGGGGTCGGTCAGGTCGAAGCGGAGCCCGAGACGGTTAGCAGAGTTGAATCCGTCCATCACCAGCTCCCCTGCTCGGCGGTGAGCAACGGCGACCAGACCCGCATCGCGAGCGCGCCGAAGCGGGTCGTCTCCCCGTCGAACTCCTCGCCGGGCTCCGGCGGGTCACTCAGTCCAGGGATCCCGGACCCCTTGCCCCAGGCCCTCACCTGCTCCACGTCGGACTCCTCGCCCTCGAACCGTCCGTCGTTCCAATCCCAGCCGGCCTTGTAGAGCGCGTCGTCGATGCCGGCCTGGGTACGCCGCTGGCGCGCGTAGGTGAGCGAGGTCTTCAGCGGCAGCGGCAGCGGCGCGGAGAGCCCCCGGTCGCGCAGCCGCACCAGGTCACGCAGCACGTCGACCGCGGTGTGGTCGAGCGGTCCGAGCTGGGAGAGCCCGTACGGCGTACGCGACCGGGAGTTGCCCGGACGACCCAGCGTCCACGCGCTCCAGGCCCGGTCCTCGTCGGAGGCGGCCAGCGCGACCAGCTGCACCCACGACTCGATCCGCTGCTTGGCCCCCAGGCGCGAATATGTCACCGGAGCGAGCCGGTCGCCGTAGACCTGTGGCACGGTGCCGGTCAGTCGCCGCCCGTCGCCGAGATCGACCTCGACGTCGACGGCCCGCGCCTGTCCAGTGGAGATGCCCGCCTGTCGCACTCGCAGCGCCTCGGCCGCGATCGGCTTCGCCTTGGTGATCACGTCGGTGAGGATGCGCCAGCCGAGCCACTTCGGAGGCAGTACGCCGCGGCGCCACTCCTGCTGGGTCGCCTGCTCCTCTGACATCCCGGCGAGCAGGTCGTGGAGGAGCCGGTCGCCCACCGACCACTGCCCCAGGCCGTCGAGCTCGACCGGCAGGCCGTCGGAGAGCGGGTCGTCATCGCGCGGCAGCGCCAGGTCCAGCCTGTCGCGGAAGAAGGCGCGCACCGGTGACCGGTAGAAGGCCAGCAGCTCCTCGAGCGTCAGGTCTCCGGCTCGGGTCGGCGCCAGCGGTTCGGGCAGGAACTCCGGCGGCTCGACGCGGTCGGACACCGCGGCAAGGGCACCGGCCTCGGCGGCCTTGTCGAAGGAGAAGGAGTGCCCAGCGACCAGCGCCCCGGGAGTCAGGTTGCGTGGGTCGAACGGCTGCAGCGGGTGCCTGGTCGTCACGACCTCCTTGACCGGCCTCCCGTCAGCGGAGACGGCGGTCGCGTCCAGCGTGTCCAGCAACTCCCCGAGCGGCACCGCGGGCGGCCGCGGCTGGCCGGAATACTCGTTGGCACCCGTGTAGGTCACCACCAGCGTCTCGGTCGCCGCCAGCAGCGCGTCGAGGAACAGCTGGCGGTCCTCGCTGCGCAGGTCGCGCTCCCCGGTCTGCGGGTCGCGGGCCAGCAGGTCGTCGCCGTCGGTGATCCCGACCCTCGGGAACACCCCGTCGTCCATGCCGAGCAGACAGACCACGCGATGGGGCACCGATCGCATCGGCACCAGCGTGGACACGGTCAGCGTCCCGGTGCGGAAGTTGGCGCGCGTCGCCCGCCCGGCCAGCCGCGCCACCAACAGCGCCCGTACGTCGGGCAGTCGCAGCTCGTCGACCTCGTGCCCCGCAGCAGCGTCCCGCACCCGGGACAGCTCCCTGGTCACCTGGCCCGACTGCCACTCGTCGTTGGTCGAGACCGAAGTTAGCGAGGCGACGCCCTCCTCGATGACCTTCAGCCAGTGCTTCAGCGGATGCACCCCGGCCAGCTCGTCGGTCACGTCCTGCAGTCGATCGACGAGCTCGGCGAACCTCCCGGCCAGCTCGACCGACCCGCTCCCGACATCGTCAAGCGGCAGGGTCGTGTCCAGCCAGGTCGCCGAGTCCTCGGACATCGCGACCCCGGTGAGGATCCGGTCCATCCCGAAGCGCCAGGTGTTGGCGACGTACGTCTCCAGCCCGAAGGGCTCCCGGTGCTCCGCGTCGAAGCCCCATCTGATCCCGGCGTCCTTGGCCCAGTCCTCGAGCTGCTCCAGGGCGTCGTCGTTGAGCCCGAACCGGCGTCGCACCGGATCGAGATGAGCGAGATCGAGTACGTCGCTCACCCCCGCCCGGCCGCCGGCCAGTCCGAGCAGCCTGGTGGCCACGTCCAGCAGCGGGTTCGTACGCGTCAACGACCGGTCCGCCAGCTTCACCCGCAGCCGGTGAGCGGGGTGCCCGGTCTCGCCGGTCATCTCCCCCAGCCCGAACCCGGCCTCGATCAGCGGCGCGAAGGTCTCGATGTCGGGGCACATCACCAGTACGTCCCGCGGCTCGAGCGTCGGGTCGTCCTCGAGCAGCCCCAGGAGCACCTCGCGCAGCACCTCCACCTGCCGCGCCTCGCCGTGGCAGGCATGCACCTGGATCGAGCGGTCCCCCGGCTCGATCACCCGTCCGCCGCTCTCCCCCACTGTGTTGCCCCGAATGTCCTCCTGCAGCCATCCCAGCAACCCGCCGCTGGTTGAGCCGCCGGAGCCGCTAGGCGAAGACGTGTCGAAACCAACGCAGTCGTCAACCGCGGCAAGCTCCGTAAGCCCCCGCTGCAGCTCCCGCGTATCCCGCCCCAGCGTCGCCAGCAACGGATGCCCGACCTCGTCGTGCGACCGGTCCGCCGTACGCGCGACCGTCCCGTCCAGCCCGGCGAGCGCCTCCCAGAGGGCCTCGGACGGATGCGGCAGCCACAGGTGCACCTCCCGGTGCTCCCCCAGCGCCGCGACGAGCTCGATGTCGGTCGCGGAGAGCCGGGTGTGCCCGAACATCGAGACCCGCTCCGGCAGCTCGAACTCCTCGGGCTTCTCCTTCAGCCGCGCGACCGTCGCCGCCTGCCGCTCCACCGGCGTCGGCCCACCGACCAGCCCGGCAACGGCCCGCCACAACGGTGGCTGCCACGCCAGATCCTCGGCGATCTCGCCCCCGAGCCCGTCCGTGTCCCGCCCCGCGCTCCAGTCGGCGACCACCGCCGGCCGCTGGTCCGCGTACGCAGCGAACAACCGCGCCAGCCGACGGGCCAGCGCCAGCCGCCGCCCCCGCCGACGTACGCCTTCCTCCGTCGTATCCCCATGCCCCAGATGCATCGCGAGCGGCCTGGCCCAGGGCTCGTCCAGCGATGCGTCGATCGCCGCCAGTACCGGCCAGGTCAGCGACTCCGGCGCCCAGGGATCCTCATCCCCCGTGCCCGCGACCTCTGCGAACAGCGACCATGGAGACCGGAAGTCGACCCCCGCACAGATCCCGTCCGCACGCCCGTCAGCAGCCCCCAGCCGATGCGAGAGCCGCTGCGACAACCACCGCTCCACCCCCCGCGCCGGCACCACCACGACCTCCGTCGCGAACGGATCCCCCAACGGCACCGACAACAGCTCACCGAGCGAGTCGGCGAGCAGATCGGTCCGCGGCGCGCGGTGCAGATGTACGACCACAGACCGCAACCTATCGG
>JALZDD010000284.1 GCA_030862715.1 Actinomycetota bacterium
AACACCGCGTCCGCGAAGGCCGGTGCGGTCAACGTACGCTGCACCACCTGCTCCACCTCGGCAGGCTCGCCGTCCTCCCCGAGGGAGGTGATCACATACTCTCTCTCGGCGACGTCCCGGCGCCGACGGCGACCGACCGGCTCGGGCGGCGTCAGCCGCTTCTCCAGCGCCTCGAGCCGCTCGCGCAGCTCGGCCTCGCTGGCCTCGGCCTCCTCGAGCCGGCGCCGCGCGGCGCGGCGCGCCCGGAGCGCGAGCAGCACGGCCACCAGCGAGATGAGGACCAGGACCCCCACTGCGCTCAGCGTCGCGACCAGCGCCCACCCGGGCATGCTCGAGTTCGTCATGGTGCGCCTACCCTATCCATCCTGTCCGCGCACGATTTTCCGGACACGCTCCCAACGTTCCTTCACTCCGGCCTCGGCTCCGTGGGTGGTCGGCTGGTAGTACTCCGCGTCGGTCACCGCGTCGGGTGCATACTGCTGTGTCGCGATGCCGAACGGCTCGTCGTGGGCGTACTTGTACGCCTCCCCGTGCCCGATCTTCTTCGCGCCCTCGTAGTGGGCATCGCGCAGGTGTGGCGGGACGTTGCCGATCTTCCCGGCCGTGACGTCTGCGCGCGCGGCGAAGATGGCGTTGGTGACCGCGTTGGACTTCGGCGCGACGGCGAGCGCGATCGTCGCGTGCGCCAAGGTGAGCTGAGCCTCGGGCATCCCGATCAGCTGCACGGTCTGGGCCGCGGCGACCGCGGTCTGCAGCGCCGTCGAGTCGGCCAGGCCGATGTCCTCGGAGGCGAGGATCATCAGTCGGCGGGCGATGAACCGGGGATCCTCCCCCGCCTCGATCATCCGCGCCAGGTAGTGCAGCGCCGCGTCGGCGTCCGAGCCGCGCACCGACTTGATGAAGGCGCTGACCACGTCGTAGTGCTGGTCACCCTGCCTGTCGTAGCGCACCGCCGCCTGGTCGACGGCCCGCTCGGCCGCCTCCAGCGTGATCTCACCACCCGAGGCGGCACCCGCCGCGGCCTCCAGATACGTGAGCGACCGCCGCGCGTCGCCGCCGGCGAGGCGTACGAGGTGGTCGAGCGCCTCCTCGGTCAGCGTCACCGAGCCGCCGAGGCCGCGCTCGTCCTCGACCGCCTTCAGCAGTACGCCACGGATGTCGTCGTCGGTGAGCGACTCGAGCCGCAGCAGCAGCGAGCGCGACAGCAGCGGGGAGATCACCGAGAAGAAGGGGTTCTCCGTGGTGGCGGCGACCAGCGTGACCCAGCGGTTCTCCACGCCCGGCAGCAGCGCGTCCTGCTGCGCCTTGCTGAACCGGTGGACCTCGTCGACGAAGAGCACCGTCTCCTTGCCGGTCGCGACCAGCTCCGCCCGGGCCGCGTCGATCGCCGCGCGGACCTCCTTGACACCGGCCGAGACCGCGGAGACCTCGACGAAGCGACGGTCGGTGGAGCGGCTCACGATCGAGGCGATGGTCGTCTTCCCGGTCCCCGGCGGCCCCCACAGCAGCAGCGAGAGCGACTGACCGCCCTCCACCACCTGGTGCAGCGGCGACCCGGACGCCTTGAGCGAGCTCTGGCCCACGAGCTCCTCGAGCGTACGCGGCCGCATCCGCACCGCCAGCGGCGCAGCCGCATGGTCGCTGTGGCTCAGCGACCCGCCGCGCGAGGCGCCTGCGGCAGCCCCCATCTCAAACAACCCGTCCACACGCCAACCCTAGTGGTGCGTCCTGGAAGTTCCTGAACGCTGGGCGTCGTCAGGGTGCGTGCATCGCAAGGCGGCGCCGCGAAGTCATACCGGGCGTCTTCCGAGCGGCGCCAACGCAGCGAGGTGCGTGCCATGGCGGCGCGAAGCGCCAGGAACTTCCGGGACGCGCCACGTGTGGCGGGCACCGACAGACTCAGCCGACAGGGGTGGGGGTCAGGTGAGGCGTACGCGTGGGTCGAGCACGCTGTAGAAGAGGTCGACCAGGAGGTTGGTGACCACGATGATGAAGGCGGAGATCAGCGTGGTCGCCTCGATGACCGGCAGGTCGCTCTGGCTGA
>JALZDD010000589.1 GCA_030862715.1 Actinomycetota bacterium
TGGTTCTTGCCGAGCTCCTTGGCGGTGTCGACCAGCTCCCGGAGCAGCTCGAGGGTCAGCGCGTTGAGCTTGTCCGGGCGGTTGAGACGCACCTGGGCGATGCCGTCGTTGATTTCGGTGGTGACGAGGGGCATGGGGAGAACATTACGGGGCAGTAGGCATGATGGGGCACATGGCTGACCCACGCGCTGGAACGCTCGCTACGCCCGCCGACCTGGTCGACGTACCTCACCTGGTCGCCTCCTACTACAACCTGCAGCCGGACCCGGATGATCCGGCCCAGCAGGTCGTCTTCGGCACCTCGGGGCATCGTGGGTCCTCCCTCAAGTCAGCCTTCAACGAGACGCACATCCTGGCCACGACCCAGGCGATCGTCGACTACCGGACCTCGCAGGGAATCGACGGGCCCCTCTTCATCGGGCGCGACACCCACGGCCTCTCCGAGCCCGCGTGGGCGAGCGCACTGGAGGTGCTGGTCGCCAATGACGTACGCGTCCTGGTGGACGACCGCGACGGCTACACGCCCACACCGGCGATCTCGCACGCGATCCTTCGCGCCAACGCCGGCCGACTGTCGGGCCCCGGCCTCGCCGACGGGATCGTCGTGACCCCGTCCCACAACCCGCCCTCCGACGGCGGCTTCAAGTACAACCCGCCTCACGGCGGTCCCGCGGACTCCGACGCCACCAAGGTCATCGCCGCCCGCGCCAACGAGCTGATCCGCGCCGGGCTCTCCGGCGTCAAGCGAGTGCCTTTCGCCGCCGCGAAGCGACGAGCCGAGGCGTACGACTTCCTGGGCTCCTACGTCGACGACCTGCCCAACGTGGTCGACCTGGCCGCCATCCGCGATGCCGGGGTGAAGATCGCTGCCGATCCGCTGGGTGGAGCCTCGGTCACCTACTGGGGCGAGATCGCCGAGCGGCACAAGATCGACCTCAACGTGGTCAACGAGCTGGTCGACCCGACCTGGCGCTTCATGCCGCTGGACTGGGACGGCAAGATCCGGATGGACTGCTCCTCCCCCAGCGCGATGGCCGAGCTGGTGCGGTTCCTGGAGAACACTCCTGAGTTCGACATCGCCACCGGCAACGACGCCGACTCGGACCGGCACGGGATCGTCACCCGCGACGCCGGGCTGATGAACCCCAACCACTTCCTCGCGGTCGCGATCGACCACCTCTTCGGCGGCGCGCGTCCCGACTGGCCGGCGACCGCGAGCATCGGCAAGACGCTGGTCTCGTCCTCGATGATCGACCGGGTCGCCGGTGCACTCGACAAGCCGCTGGTCGAGGTGCCGGTCGGGTTCAAGTGGTTCGTACCGGGGCTGATCGACGGCTCGTTCGGCTTCGGCGGGGAGGAGTCGGCGGGCGCCTCGTTCCTGCGCTTCGACGGCACCGTGTGGACCACCGACAAGGACGGCATCATCCTCGCCCTGCTCGCCTCCGAGATCCTGGCGCGCACCGGCAATACGCCGTCACAGCGCTACGCGGAGCTGGTCGCGGAGCACGGTGCCCCGGCGTACGCCCGGATCGATGCCCCCGCCTCGCGCGAGGAGAAGGCGAAGCTCGCCGGCCTCTCCCCCGAAGCCGTGACCGCGACGAGCCTGGCCGGCGAGGAGATCACCGCCAAGCTCACCGAGGCGCCCGGCAACGGGGCGGCCATCGGCGGCCTGAAGGTGACCACCGAGTCGGCCTGGTTCGCGGCCCGCCCGTCGGGGACCGAGGACGTCTACAAGATCTACGCCGAGTCCTTCCGTGGGCCCGAGCACCTGGCGAAGGTCCAGGAGGAGGCCAAGGCGGTCGTCTCCGCCGCCTTGGCCTGATGCCTCAACCCAGGATCAACGCATCCAGAACGGGTGCTCGGCGTCCTCCCGCACCGTCACGTTGACCCGGTTGAAGAGGTTGTGGGTGGCGATGCAGAGGACCAGGGCCGCGGTCTGCTTCTCGTCGTAGTGCTTGGTGACCTCACGCCACAGCTCGTCCGGCACTGCGTCCTCGGAGTCGGCGAGACGGGTGACGGCGTCGGCCAGGGAGAGGGCCGCCTTCTCGGCCTCGTCGAAGAAGGGCGACTCACGGAAGGCGGCCAAGCCGACGACCTTCTCGATCGGCAGGCCGACGTCGGCGAGACGTACGGCATGACCCTGGAGGCAGGCGGCGCAGCCGTTCAGCTGGCTCACCCGGATGGCGACGAGCTCGGTCGTGGACTCAGGAAGACCACCCTCGGCCACTGCGGCCAGGAGGTTGCCGATGCCCTTGAATGCCTGCGGGATGACTTCTGCGGGGTTCTTCATTCGGTTGCTCATGCCATCCCTGACCCGGCCCGGCGCATCGATGTGACAGACCGGTGAAAGAAAAAAACTCTTTCACCGAAGCGGTCACATCTGGTCTGCTTCGCGGGTCAGGCCTATAGGGGTCCGGACTGTACGGGCCGACTATCGAGAGGACCGACGATGCAGCAGGAGTGGCTGGCCGAGCGCTTCGAGGAGGAGCGGCGGCACCTGTTCGGGGTGGCCTACCGGATGCTCGGATCGACCTCCGAGGCCGAGGACGCCGTCCAGGACGCCTGGCTCCGGCTGAGCCGGAGCGACGCCGACGAGATCGACAACATCGGCGGCTGGCTGACGACCGTGGTGGCCCGCGTCTCGCTCAACATGCTCCG
>JALZDD010000310.1 GCA_030862715.1 Actinomycetota bacterium
GCGAGGTCCAGCCCCGACGCGGTCCGGAAGGAGGCCAGCGTCTGGGCGATCCGGGACCCGTCGTACGGCGCCTCTGGGGCGATGGCGGTGGTGCTCATGGCGTTGAGCGTAAGTGACGACCATCACAAGCAACAAGTGGCACACCCCCTCTTTCGAGGGCACTCTTCCGGGGGTATCGGCCAAGTGGTGACAGTCCCACACTCGGTTCACCAATCCGAGTAGGAGGCACGATCATGGCCCAAATCGCGGCTGACCGAGCCGAGGTCGACGGGCGCACCATGCGCCGCGTCGCGACGGCGTCACTGACCGGCACCACCATCGAGTTCTACGACTTCCTCATCTACGGGCTCGCGGCAGCCCTCGTCTTCAATGCCGTCTTCTTCCCATCCATGGGCGGACCCGAGGGCACGCTGGCCTCGATCGCGACCTTCGGCGTCGCGTTCGTCTTCCGGCCGTTGGGCGCGATCCTCTTCGGCCACTACGGCGACCGGATCGGTCGCAAGGCCACGCTGATCACCACCTTGATGATCATGGGCACCTCGACGTTCGCGATCGGCCTGCTCCCGAGCGTGGAGTCGATCGGCAAGGGCGCCGTGGTGATCCTCGTTCTGCTGCGCGCGCTGCAGGGCATCGCGCTCGGCGGCGAGTGGGCGGGCGCCGCACTCCTCACCACCGAGTACGCCGCCCGCGGCCAGCGCGGGCGCTACAGCATGTTCCCGCAGCTCGGCCCCAGCCTGGGGCTGATCCTCGCCGCCGCAGCCATGCTCACCACCTTCCGCCTGATGGAGCCCGCGGCGTTCGCAGCCTGGGGCTGGCGGATCCCGTTCCTGGCCAGCGCCGTCCTCATCGCGGTCGGCCTCTGGGTCCGGCTGAAGATCGCCGAGACGCCGTCGTTCAAGAAGGTCCAGTCGACAGGAACCCGCAGCACGCTGCCGTTCGTCGGCTGCATCCGTGACCAGTGGCGGCAGGTGCTGCTCGGCGGCGGCATCATGGCGGTCGTCTTCGGCGCCTTCTACACCGGCGCCAGCTTCATGGTCGCGCACGCGGTCGGCACCCTCGGCCTGAGCATGAGCCAGGCCCTGCTCGGCGTCATCGTCGCGGCATTCGCGATGAGCGTGACGGTCATCGCCTCCGCGTGGCTCTCCGACGTGCTCGGCCGCCGCGTGGTCCTGCTCATCGGCGCCGCCTTCGGCCTCGTCGCCGGCCCGCTGTCCTTCGCCATCATGGAGCCGGGCAGCTTCGTGAGCTTCGCCCTCGGCAACAGCCTGATGCTGTGCGTACTCGGCCTCAACTATGGTCCGATCGCGGCGTTCCTGCCCGAGATGTTCCAGGCGAAGTACCGCTACACGGGCGCCGGTCTGGGCTACAACATCGCGGGCATCCTCGGTGGCGCCGTCCCGCTCGTCATCGCCGAGGACCTGCTGGCCAGGTGGGGCACCGACGGGATCGCGTACTTCCTCAGCGCCCTGGCTGTGCTGAGCATCGGCTGCCTGCTGGTGGCCAAGGAGACCAGCCGCGTGGAACTCGATGCGGAGCCCGCACTCGCCTGATCCGGCACCGCTCACCCTCCTTCGGGGGTGTGGCTGCCACCACGGTCTCGGTCATGCTCGCGGCATGACCGAGACCTCATCCATCACCGCATCGTCGGCCCGTGGCGACATCGACGTTCCGCTGCTCGAGGAGACGATCGGAGCCAACTTCGAGCGCACCGTCGCCCGCCACGGAGACCGTGAGGCGCTCGTCGAGATCGCCACCGGCCGACGCTGGACCTACGCCGAACTCGACGCCGACGTCGACGCCCTCGCGGTCGGCCTCCGCAAGGCCGGCATCGGCAAGGGTGACCGCGTCGGCATCTGGGCTCCGAACTGCGCCGAGTGGACGATGGTCCAGTTCGCCACCGCAAAGATCGGCGCGATCCTGGTCAACATCAACCCCGCATACCGGACCCACGAGCTCGCCTACGCGCTCAACCAGTCCGGGGTGCGGCTGCTGATCAGCGCGACGGAGTTCAAGACCAGCGACTACGTATCGCTCGTCGGCGAGGTGGCGGGCGACTGCGGCGCGCTCGAGCAGACGATCTTCCTGGGTACGCCGCAGTGGGATGCGCTGCTGGCCGCCGGCCGTGAAGAGCGGCTGGCCGACCACGTCGACTACACGCTCGACCCGAACGACGCGATCAACATCCAGTACACCTCCGGGACCACGGGCTTTCCGAAGGGCGCAACTCTGTCGCACCGCAACATCTTGAACAACGGCTTCTTCGTCACCGAGACGATCCACTTCACCGAGCAGGACCGGCTCTGCATCCCGGTGCCCTTCTACCACTGCTTCGGCATGGTGATGGCCAACCTCGGCTGCACCACCCACGGCGCGACCATGGTCATCCCGGGCCCCGGCTTCGACCCGGCCACGACCCTGCAGACGGTCCAGGACGAGAGGTGCACGGCGCTGTACGGCGTGCCGACGATGTTCATCGCGATGCAGAACGATCCCGACTTCGCCACCTACGACCTCTCCACGCTGCGTACCGGGATCATGGCCGGCGCGCTGTGCCCGATCGAGGTCATGAAGCGCTGCGTCAGCGAGATGCACATGAGTGAGGTCGCGATCGCGTACGGCATGACCGAGACCTCGCCGGTCTCCTGCCAGACCCGCACCGACGACGACCTCGAGCGGCGCACCGAGACGATCGGCCGAGCCGCCCCGCACGTCGAGATCAAGATCGTCGACCCCGCCACCGGCGAGGTGGTCCCCCGCGGGACCGCGGGCGAGTTCTGCACCCGCGGCTACTCGGTGATGCTCGGCTACTGGGACGATGAGACGAAGACCGCCGACGCGATCGACGCCGACGGCTGGATGCACACCGGCGACCTGGCCGTGATGCGCGAGGACGGCTACTGCGTGGTCGTGGGAAGGATCAAGGACATGGTCATCCGTGGCGGCGAGAACATCTACCCCCGCGAGATCGAGGAGTTCCTCTTCACCCACCCCGACATCGCCGAGGCCCAGGTCGTGGGCGTTCCGGACGAGAGGTACGGCGAGGAGCTCTGCGCCTGGATCCGGATGCGACCCGGCGCCGAGCCGCTGGACGCCGAGGCCGTCCGCGCCTTCGCCAGCGGCAAGCTCGCCCACTACAAGGCACCGCGCTACGTGCTGCTCGTCGACGAGTTCCCGATGACCGTGACTGGCAAGGTCCGCAAGATCGACATGCGCGAGCAGAGCGTCGCGCTGCTCGGCCTCTGAGCCGCCGATGAGCGAGCGACAGCGAGCGACCATCGGATCTTTCATCGGGCCGCGTCCGTACCCTGGCGCTTGCGCTACGGAGGTGGCCCGATGAGCTACTGGCACCGGACAGGTCGGCGCACGTTCACGCCGACCGAGCACGTCGGCGGCGCCTGGGACCTGGACACGCAGCACATCGCCACCCTGCTCGGCGTGCTGGCGCACGAGGTCGAATGGGATCGCGACACCCGCCGTGATGACGGGCTCCAGATCACCCGGATCAGCTACGACATCCTGGGCACTGTCCCGCTCGAGCCGGTCGACATCGAGGTCACCGTGCTCCGTGCCGGCCGCACGATCGAGCTCGTCGAGGCGCGGGCCTGCCATGGCGGCCGGCCGGTCGTGCTCCTGCGTGCCTGGCTGACTGCCGGCTACCCGACCGCGGAGCTCGAGGGCACCCGTCACGCGCCGATGCCCGTGCCGGACGAGGTGCCCGCGTGGGACATGACCACGCTGTGGGACGGGGGCTTCATCGCCTCGGTCGAGGTGCGCCGCCACGACCTCGGCCCGGGTCGGGCGCAGTCCTGGGTGCGTACGGCTCATCCGCTCGTCGCCGACGAGGAGGTGAGCCGGCTCGCGCAGGTCGCCGGGCTGCTCGACATCACCAACGGCGTCGCCGTCCGGGTCGACCCGAAGGTGGTCAGCTTTCCCAACCTCGACCTCACCGCGCACCTGTTCCGTGCCCCAGCTCCCGGCTGGTTGGGACTCGACACGACCGTCTCGTTCGGCCCGGAGGGCGCCGGCGTGACCACGTCGGTGCTCCATGACGAGCAGGGCGCCTTCGGCGTCAGTACGCAGTGCCTGACCGTCCGTCCGTGACGGCGGCCAGGCACTGCGGCGGCTCAGCTCCGGGTGAAGAAGTCCTCGTAGCGGTGCTCCCCCGGCGGTCGCTGGTCGACGACCTCCTGCTCGCGGGCTCGGAGC
>JALZDD010000314.1 GCA_030862715.1 Actinomycetota bacterium
ACGACCTGGTCGTCGGCAAGACGGTGGATGAGGCGATGGTCATCCACGAGGAGTTCCTGCGGCTGATGCAGGGCAAGGGCCAGGTGGAGCCCGACGAGGACATTCTGGAGGACGGCATCGCCTTCGCCGGCGTCGCCAAGTTCCCCGCCCGGATCAAGTGCGCGCTGCTGTCGTGGATGGCTTGGAAAGACGCCGCCGCGAAGACTGTCGCTGAGGAGAACTGATGACTGAGACCGACCACACTGAGCACAATCATGCGGGACACGACCACGCGGGTCACGACCACTCCGGTCATGACCACTCGGGCCACGGCCATGGCCACGGTCACGAGGCCCCGGAGTGGCAGGGGATGCGTACGTCCACGGTCGAGGGCGCGAGCCTGAAGATCGAGGACGTCGAAGAGGCGATGAAGGACGTCGTCGACCCCGAGCTCGGCATCAACGTCGTCGACCTGGGCCTGATCTACGGCCTGCACATCGAGGACCAGTCCAACGTGGTCATCGACATGACGCTGACCTCGGCCGCGTGCCCGCTGACCGACGTCATCCAGGACCAGACCTCGCAGGCCTTGGAGGGCATGGTCAACGACGTCCACATCAACTGGGTCTGGATGCCGCCGTGGGGCCCGGACAAGATCACCCCCGACGGCCGCGAGATGCTGCGCGCTCTCGGGTTCAACGTCTGATCTGCGCGGACGCCGATGGCTCGGACGTCAAGGCCGGATGAAGGCCGGGTATGACCTCCTTGATGAACAGCTCGAGCGACGCGCGCTTCTCCTCGTGGAGAGGCTGTTGTCGACCCAGAAGCTGAACTCGTCGATGCCCAGCTGCTCGTAGCTTCCGCAGGCGCTGGATGACCTCGAACTCCGGGCGGCCCTCGAACTCGGGGCTGGGGTCGAGGAAGCCGTTGACGGGGGTTGTCCTGTTGCCGAACCATACGTCGAAGGTGCGGTAGAAGCGGAGGAGGTGGCCAGGTAGGCCGCCTTGCAGGGCCCGGTGCGATCCGGGTCGCGGCGCAGCGCCGTACGTGCAACATGGGCCCATCGCCATTCGTCGCGAGTACTCGCCCAGCTTGCAGCCCCTCTCGTCAAGAGGGCGAACGCAGACAGATCAGTGTGACCGTCGGCGAACAGGGCGTCGGGTCGCGCTGGCGGAGGGCAAGCGACGGAGAGCCTCCGAGGAGCGACGCGCCCTCACTGGTCGGCCGCTCTTCCAATCGTGGGCAAATGCGCTTATCGTTCGGTCGAACGATAAGCACCGGGAGGCTGCGTGCACACCTCGATCGACCGTCGACGGCTCCTCGGCGGAGCCCTGGGATCGCTGGCCGCCGTGGGCCTGGCCGGCTGCGGCGCGCCGACCCTGGCGCTGTCCGACCGGGCGCCCGTCGGGACCGCGCGCCGCGGGGGCACCCTGCGGATCGCCCGACCCGCTGCTACCGCAGCGGAGACCCTCGACCCGGCCAGCTCACTGTCCGCCTACGAATACCTCGGCGCCCTGTACAGCCGGCTGGTCCGACTCGACCGCAACGGCGAGACCGTGCCCGACCTAGCACAGGAGTGGAGCAGCAACGCCGACGCGACGGTGTGGACGTTCCGGCTCAGGTCCGGGATCCGGTTCCACGACGGCCGCCGGCTGACCTCCCGCGACGTGCGCTACTCCGTCCAGCACATCCTGGACCCGGACACCGCCTCGCCACAGGCCGGGCCGCTGGAGCTGATCGACTCCATCGACGCCACCGACCCGACGACGGTCCGCTTCCGGCTGGCGACGCCCAATGCCGAGTTCCCCTCGCTGCTGACGGCCTATCAGTGCTACATCATCCCGGAGGGCGCCGCGGGCAGCATCGGACGTACGGGCATCGGAACAGGCCCGTTCGTGCTGGAGTCGTTCGCCGCCGCCGGTGCCGGCCGGATCCGGGCCAACGAGGACTACTTCGGCGGCCGCCCGGCCCTGGACGCGATCGAGTTCTACTCCATCCAGGACACCTCGGCGCGCGTGAACGCCCTGCTCGCGCGCCAGGTCGACCTCCTGTCCCAGACCAACCTGGACAACCCGACCGCACGGGTGGTGGCCGGTTCGCCCGGCACCACCGTCGCTCGGGTGGCGGACGCGCAGTGGTACACGATCCCGATGCTGGCCACCAGCAAGGAGTTCGCTGACCCGCGGATGCGCCAGGCGATGAAGCTGGCCTATGACCCGACCGAGATCCTGTCCACAGCCCTGCAGGGAACCGGCAGTGCCGGCTGGGACAACCCGGTGCCGCCAGGCCTGGCCGGCCGCGCCTCGGGTCGCCGCGACCACGACCCCGAGCAGGCCCGCTGGCTGCTGAAGAAGCTGGGCCGGGAGGACTTCACCACCCGGCTCTACACCTCCTCCTACGAACCCAACTTCGCCGCCATCGCGGTGGCCTATGCTCAGCAGGTCGAGAAGGCCGGCATCACGCTGAAGATCACCAACGTGGCCGCCGACTCCTACTACACCCAGCAGTGGATGCAGGTGCCGCTGATGGTCAGCTACTGGTTCACCGGCCGCCCCATGGACCAGCTCCTCAACCAGATCTTCCGCTCCGGGTCGAGCTACAACGAGTCGGCCTGGTCCAACAAGGGCTTCGACCGACTCTTGGACGAAGCCCGGGCCGACACACACGGGCCCAGCCGGCGGCAGAAGTACGAGGACGCCCAGCAGCTGATCATCGACGAAGGCGCCGACATGACCCCGATCTTCGGTGACCGACTCGTCGGGATGACCAAGGACGTCGTCAACTACGACGAGCACGGCTTCGAGTTCGACTATCTGAAGCTCGGTCTGAAGGAGGACCGATGAGTACGATCCTCACCCGGCTCGGCACCGCCGCCATCACGCTGCTGCTGGCCTCGTTCTTCGTCTTCTTCGCGGTGCAGGCGCTGCCCGGTGACGTCGCCGAGCAGCTGCTGGGCCAGAACGCGACCGACGAAGCGGTGGCGACCCTGCGCGACCAGCTCGGCCTCGACTCCAACGTGTGGGTCCGCTACCTCGAGTGGCTGCGCAACGCCGTCACCGGGGACTTCGGTGACTCGCTGGTCTCGGGCGAGCCGGTCGCCGCGACCATCTGGACCGCGTTCTCGCACACCCTGCTGATCGCCGTCCCCGCCATCGTCGTCGGGATCACGCTCTCGCTGCTGCTCGGCGTCCTGGCCGGCACCCGCCGCAGCACCGGCACCGACTCCGCGATCTCGGTGATCGCGCTGCTGGCGATGAGCGTCCCCGAGTTCGTGGTCGCGACCGTGCTCGTCCTCGCGCTGGCGATCCTCCTGCCCGTCTTCCCCGCCGTGGTCCTGGAAGGCTCGGCCGCCACGACCGTCGACCTGGTCCCGGCTGCCGTGCTGCCCGCGCTCACTCTGGTCATCGCGATGGCGGCGTACGTGATCCGGGCGATGCGCTCCTCGACGATCGACGTGCTGACGGCCGAGTTCGCCACCACCGCCGAGCTGAAGGGTGTGACGCGACGGCGGCTGCTGTGGCGTCACGTCCTTCCGCAGGCGATCCTGCCGGTTCTCCCGGTGATCTCGATCAACGTCGCCTGGCTGCTCGGTGGCGTGGTCGTCGTCGAGTCCGTCTTCAACTACCCCGGTCTCGGAAAGCTGATGATCGACTCTGTCTCCACCCGCGACCTGCCCGTGCTCGAGGCCATCGCCGTGCTGAGCGCGCTGGTGTACGTCGTGGTCAACCTGCTCGCCGACCTGCTGGCGCTGGCCGCGGACCCGCGGCAACGGACGCTGAGCCGCCGTGCCAGGCGCCGGAGCGAACCTGCGGCTGAGGCGGCCGCGACAGCCGGGACGGAGGTGGCGCGATGATGCTGCTGAGTACGGCCGTCGGCCGCTCCCGCCCCACGACCGGGACGCTGATCGGGCTTGGGCTGGTCGGCGTGACCGCCCTCATCGCCCTCCTGGCGCCGTGGCTCTCGCCGTTCGACCCGGTCGCCACCAACGCCGACCAGGCACTGGCCGGACCCAGCTCGACCCATTGGCTGGGTACCGACCAGTACGGCCGCGACGTCCTCTCGCGTACGCTCGAAGGCGGTCGCTACGCCCTGCTCATCTCGCTGTTGGCGACGACCGCCGCGGTGGCGGTCGGCACGCTGGTCGGCACGGTCTCCGCCTACTTCGGTCGGTGGGTCGACTCCATCATCACCCGGATCCTCGACGCTCTGCTGGCGGTGCCCTCGGTGCTGTGGCTGCTGCTGGTCATCACCGTGTTCGGCAACGGCACCTGGGTGATGGTCCTGGCCGTGTCCGTCGTGTACGTCCCGGCGGTCGCCCGGGTGGTCCGGGGAGCGGCTCGGCCGGTGCTGGCCACTGGCTACGTCGCGGCCGCCCGGGCACGGGGCGAGCGGGCGCTGCCGATCATCGGACGCGAGGTCCTGCCCAACATCCTCGACACGGTCCTGGTCGAGTTCGCGATGCGGGCCTCATGGGTGGTCCTGCTCGTGTCCACGCTCTCATTCCTCGGGTTCGGCGTGAACCCGCCGACACCGGACTGGGGCTTGATGATCCAGGAGAACCGCACCGCGCTCACTGTGGCACCGGCGGGGACGTTGGCGCCGATCGTCGCGCTGGCCGTGCTCGTGGTCGGTCTCAACCTGGCCGCCGACGGGCTGGCCAAGCACTTCGGGGTCGACCGGGCCCGGCGAGGAGTTCAGTGATGCCGCGTACGAAGCAGACCGAGGTCCGGGCCGACGAGGTGGCGGCCGAGATCCGCGACCTGACGGTCTCCTACCTGGCCGGCGGAGCCCGGGTCAACGTGGTCGACGGCGTCTCCTTTGCCCTGCGCCGCGGCCGGACCCTCGGGCTCGTGGGTGAGTCCGGCAGCGGCAAATCGACCGCCGCCCGCACCCTGCTGGGCCACCTGCGGGCGGGATCCCGGCTGGACGGCGGCCAGGTGAGCGTGCACGGCGAGGACGTCTTCGCGCTGCCCCCGGACCAGCTCCGTAGGCTGCGTGGCGGAACGGTCGCGCTCGTCTCCCAGAACGCCGGGGACGCGCTCACCCCCTCGATGCGAGTCGAGACCCAGCTCGCAGAGGCACTGCGCGCCCACGGTCTGCCAGCCGGCCGCGACCGGATCGCCGAACTCATCGAGCTCGTCCGGCTCCGGCCGGAGGTGATCGGGCGCCGCTATCCGCACGAGCTTTCCGGAGGTCAGCAGCAGCGTGTCGCGATCGCGATGGCCGTGGCGACCGACCCCGACGTACTGGTGCTCGACGAGCCGACCACCGCCCTCGATGTCATCACTCAGGCCGCGGTGCTGGGCCTCATCGATGAGCTTCGCGAGCGGCTCGACATGGCGGTGCTGATCGTCAGCCACGACCTCGGGGTCGTCTCCGCCCTCGCCGACGACGTGGTCGTTCTGCGCGAAGGAAAGATGGTGGAACAGGGGCCGACCGAGGAGGTGCTCGGTTCTCCCGCCGAGGACTACACCCGTGACCTGCTAGCGGCCGTGCCTCGCATCCATCTCATCGGCCAGGCCCCGCGTCCGCGGGTCGACGGCGCGACCGAGGTATCCGGCGACCAGCCGTTGATCAGCTGCGACGGGCTCGACATCCGTTACCCCGGCGCGCCCCGTCCCGCCGTCGCCGGCTTCCGGCTGCGGCTGGAGCGTGGTGAGAGCGTCGCGGTCGTCGGCGAGTCTGGCAGCGGAAAATCCACCGTGGCGGCCGCCTTCGCCGGCCTGGCGCGGGCCGAGCGCGGGACGGCCATCCTGGCCACCGACGGCTCGAGCCACGACCTGCTGGCGCCGGTCGCGCGCCGGGGGAGCGACGTACGCTGGGCGGTGCAGCTGATCTTCCAGAACGCGGACCTCGCCCTCAACCCGCGGCGCACGGTCGGTGACGCCATCGCCCGCCCGCTCCGGGTCTTCGGCCACGTCCGCGGCCGCAGGGCCGCCCGGGAGGCAGTGGCGGCCCTGCTCACCGAGGTGGGCCTCGGCCCGCGGTTCGCGGACCGGCTGCCCGCCCAGCTCTCCGGCGGGCAGCGGCAGCGGGTGGGCATCGCCCGGGCGCTGGCCGCCGAGCCGGCGGTGCTGATCGCCGACGAGATCACCACGGCGCTGGATGTCTCGGTCCAGGCGGACGTACTCGACCTTCTCGAACGCCTCCGGACCGACCGCGGGCTGGCCAGCGTGTTCATCAGCCACGACCTGGGCGTGGTGCGCCGGGTCGCGGACCGGATCATCGTGATGAAGGACGGCCACATCGTCGAGACGGCGCCGACCGACGTCCTCTTCGACGACCCCCGGCACCCCTATACCCGGATGCTCCTCGACGCCGTGCTCGAGCCCGGCGCTGCCGACCTGTCCACCACGGTGGAGCATCCCCTCGACCTCGCCCCCGATGCCGAGCTTGTCGACGTCGGGGGCGGGCACCACGTACGTAGCGACGAAGGAGTCACTCACCCCAAATGAGCACGATCGAGATCGACCCGGGCGCCATCGAGGTCCGCGACCTGTGGATCCCGCTGCCGGACGGAACCCGGTTGCGCGCCCGGGCCTGGCTGCCGCGCGAGGCCGAGACCGCTCCCGTCCCGGTGCTGCTGGAATACCTGCCCTACCGGCTCGACGACTGGACCTCGGTCCGCGACAGCGAGCGGCACCCCTACTACGCCGCCCACGGGTACGCCTCGGTCCGGGTCGACATCCGCGGCACCGGCAGCTCCGAGGGTCTCTTCGACGACGAGTACTCCGACCAGGAGCTCGACGACGGGGTCGCGGTGGTCGAGTGGCTCGCCGCGCAGCCGTGGTGCTCCGGCCGGGTCGGGATGTTCGGCATCTCGTGGGGCGGGTTCAATTCCCTCGAGATCGCCGAGCGTGCCCCCGAGGCGCTCGGGGCCGTGGTCACGGTGTGCTCCTCCGACGACCGCTACGACAACGACGTGCACTACATGGGCGGGGCGCTGCTCGGGATCGACATGGCCGCCTGGGCGGGCACGATGCTCGCCTTCGCCTCCCGACCGCCCCGGCCGGACGTCGTCGGGGACGACTGGGTCGAGCAGTGGCGGGCCCGGCTCGACCACCAGCGCCCGCTCGCGCCGGTCTGGATCAGCCACCAGGAGCGGAACGCCTACTGGCGCCGCGGCTCGGTCTGCGAGAACTATCCCGGGATCCGTGCAGCGGTCTTGGCCGTCGGCGGCTGGTCCGACCCCTACCGCGACACCGTCTTCCGGCTGCTCCAGCACCTCGACTCCCCGAGCAAGGGCATCATCGGCCCCTGGTCGCACCAGTACCCCGACCGGGGGATCGCCCCCGGGCCGGGGATCGGCTTCCTGCAGGAGACCCTGCGCTGGTGGGACCGCTGGCTCAAGGACGTCGAGAACGACGTCGAGTCCGAGCCGGACCTGCGCGCCTGGATCAACGACTCCGAACCGCCGAGGACGTACGTCGAGGAGCGCGAGGGCCGCTGGGTCGGGGTCCCGTGGCGGGACGTACCGGCCATGCGCGAGCTGCCGCTCGGCAGCGAGCGGGTGCTCGTCCGGTCGCCGTGGGCGACCGGACAGGACGCCGGCCGCTTCTTCCCGTTCGGGAACCGGGCCGATCTGCCGCCGGACCAGCGGGCCGAGGACGGCCGCTCGGTCTGCGTCGACCTCCCCGTCGGCGACGAGCCCATGGAGTTCCTCGGGAAGCCGGTCGTCCGCCTACGGGTGCGGTCCTCACATGATCGCGGTCATGTGATCGTCCGGCTGTGCGACGTCGCCCCCGACGGCTCCTCGACCCTGGTGACCAGAGGGGTGCTCAACCTGCTCAAGCGCGATGGGATGGAGCGCAACGACCCACTGATCCCTGGCGAGGACATGGACGTTGCGGTCCCGCTCGTGGGCGCCGGACACCGCTTCGCCCCTGGCCACCGGATCCGGGTGGCGGTCAGCAACCACTACTGGCCGTGGGTGTGGCCGCACGCCGTCGACGACACGCTCGAGGTCGACCTCGGCGCCAGCACGATCCAGCTCCCACGCATGTCCGCGGCGGCGGAGCCGGTCGGCTTCGAGGCGCCCGAGCATGCCACGCCGCTGCCGATCACCACCCCCGCGGCCGCGACGGCAGAGCAACGGCCCGAGCGGCTGGTCCGGCACGACGTCGCCCGCGCGGAGACCACCTTGGAGGTCGACCCCGGCTACGGCGGGACCCGGCACTATCCCGACGGGCTCGACTTCCTGGAGTCGACCGAAGAGCGCTACGTCATCCGCGAGGGAGATCCCGAGTCCGCACGGGCCGAGTCGCACTGGCGGATCAGCCTCCTCAAGGACGACTGGTCGGCACATGTCGAGACGTGGTCGACGATCACCTCGACCGAGAGTCACTTCATCATCGAGAACCGTGTGCTCGCGACCGCGGAGCGCGACGGCGTCACCGAGAAGGTGGCCGACCGGACCTTCCACGACGAGATCCCCCGGACCTCCGCATGAGGAAGCGCCTGCCCCCGGAGGAGCGTCGCCAGCAGATCGTCGCCGCCGCTCGCGAGGCGATCGTGGCCCGCGGCCTGGCCGCCACCTCGCTGCGCGAGATCGCCGCGGCCGCGGGCGTGTCGATGGGCACCGTGACCTACCACTTCGCGAGCACCGAGGAGATCCTCAGCGCGGTGGTCGTCACCGAGTCCGAGCGCTTCTACGGCGACGTGGTCACGGCCGCCGACGCCGAATTGGATGCACGGGAGGCGCTCCGCCTGCTGATCGAGCCGATGTTCGCCGAATCCGAGGACGTCGAGGCACATTGGCGGATCTGGTCCGACTACTGGGCCGCGGTCGCCCGGCGACCAGAGATGGCCGACGCCTACGCCCGCAGGATCCGTGCCTGGGAGGTCTGCTGCGCTCGGACGATCGCACGCGGTATCGCCGACGGCTCCTTCCGCGAGGTCGACCCCGGTCATACGGCACTCAAGCTGGCTGCCTACTCCGACGGGCTGGGGACCCAGCTCGCCCAGGGGGCCGAGGGGCTCACACCCGCGACTGCCCACCGCTGGATGCTCGAGTTCGTCGAGCTGCTGCTGGGTCCCTGAGGGGCGTCGCGCACGACGTCGCTGCCTCAACGTACGTTTCAGAGGATGCACCCAGGTGAAACAGGTATTTCACATGGTGCTGGTCTGCTGGTCGATCATCAATCCTTGATCGTTTGGGAGACCCAATGTTCCGTCGCGTCGTGCCGTTGTGGCCCTCTGCTCTGGTCTGTGCGCTCGTGGCGACTACGGCCGCTGTCGTCATCTGGCCGGTCGCGCTCGCACCCGCCCCCGCCGCAGGCGCGAGGCAGACCATCGCACCGAAGGTGCTCGTCGTCACGATGTTCGACGGGGAACGAGCGCCCTGGGTCGAGCACTGGGAGGGGGCGTACCGAGACGTACCGGTCCCCGGTCTGTCGGCCAACTATCCCGAAGTTCGATGTGAGGCCGATGCGGACCTGTGCGTCATGACCACGGACATGGGCTACGCCAACAGCGCGAGCTCGTTGACCGCGCTCACGAGCAGCGACCGGTTCGACCTCAGCGACACCTACGTCCTGGTGGCGGGCATCGCCGGGGTGAATCCTGAGGAAGGCACTCTCGGGTCTGCTCACTGGGCGCGATACGTGGTCGACAACGGGTTGCGGCACGAGATCGATCGTCGCGAGATCCCCGAGGACTGGGACACCAATGTGGTGCCGCTCGGGGCAGGCGAGCCGTGGGCGTCTCCGGCATGGGGTGCCGGCACGGAGACCTACCGTCTCGCCGAGAAGATGCTTCAGGCTGTCCATCGGATCAGCAAGGACGTCCCTCTCGTCGACTCGCCCGACGCCGCGAGCTATCGAAGCAAGTACGTCGAGCCGACCGCGCGACGTACGCCGTTCGTGTCGGTGTGCGACACGTTGTCCGGTGACACCTACTGGCACGGGCGCGAGTTGGGAGAGCTGGCCGAGAAGTGGGTTGGCTTCCGCACCGAGGGACGTGGCACCTACTGCACCAGTCAGATGGAGGACAACGGCACCCTCACCGCGCTCACCCGGGCCGCGGCCGCCGGCAGGGTCGACCTCGAGCGAGTCGCGGTGCTGCGTACGTCCTCCAACTTCGACCGGCAGCCCGCGGGCATGGCCGCTGCGGAGTCGCTGAGTGCCGACAGCGGCGGATACCTCCCCGCTACGCAGAACGCCTACCGGGTCGCCAACGCGGTGGTCGAGACCATCACCGGCGACTGGAAGCACTGGCGAGGAGGCGTACCGCGCTGACACGGCTTGGTACCGCACTGACCCGATCCCGTCCTGCGAGCAAGGCGGCGATCGCCTTCCTCACGCGCTCTATGGCGATGGACTTCGCGGCTGACGGCATCCGGGTCAACTCGGTGAGTACTTCGCGAACTCCGGTCACGGTCGAGGACCGCGACCGGAGTTTGCAACAGTCACCAGGTGGCCTCTGGGCTCCCCCGTCATTTCAGGCGACGCGGCCAGCACGGGCAATCGCTTCCTGGCTGCGCTTGTAAGGCTTCCGCCCCGGTGTTCTGGGGGTGTCCCGAGGTTTGCCGCTCTCCAGAAGCACACCGCCCCAGACTCCCCACTCCCGCCGGGCGGTCCCGAGTTCGAGGCAGGTCTGCCGCATCGGGCAGTCGGCGCAGACCTGCTGCGCCTCGGCGAGCTGGGTGAGGTCCTCGGGATGAAAGAGCTCCGGGTCCTCGCCCACACAGGCCCACTCGTCGGTCCGGGGAGTCGGGTGCTTCAACGTCAGCTCGTAGGTCTTGGAGCTGTTGCCCTCTCCGAAGAGTGTGATGATCTCCATCTCGTTCACCTCCTGGTGATGCTGCTGGACATGAGAAAGGGCCGCTTCCGATTCGATCGGAGCGGCCCTGGTGGATGCGGTGAGCACCTACGTTCGTTGCGGCTCCGAGCGCGCAAACTCCACGTCCTGGACCGGTCGGCCCAGGTGCTTGCAGATGGTCGTCTCGCGCATGACATCAATGGTATTCACCCCGTCCCAGCCGGGACCACTGGTTTGTCGCGCGAAACGCGCCCGTGACGACGGCTTAACCGGCGGCGTACGCGGCCTCGTTAGCGTCCGGGGAGCCACGTCCCCGACGCTTAGGAGACCCGATGAAGGTCTTGAAGTCCCCGGCCGTCCTGATCCTCGTCGGTGCGGTCGCCGGCATCGTCTTCGGCCTGGCGGTGGGGGAGTGGGCGGCGAACCTCAAGTTCGTCGGTGACATCTTCATCCGGCTGATCCAGATGGCGATCGTCCCGCTGGTCGCCTCGTCGGTGATCGTCGCGACGGGCGCGATGACCGGGGCGGGCGCCGGCAGGCTGGCCGGGGCGACCTTCGGCTGGATGCTGGGGTTCGCGGTGGTCGCCGCCTTCGTAGGCTGGGGGCTCGCGGAGCTGATCCAGCCGGGCTCGGGGATGCGCTATGACGGCGAGCTCGACCCGACCCTGACCGACTCGGCCGCGGCGACCGCGGTCGGGTGGCAGCAGACGGTGACCGGCTTCGTCTCCACCAACGTGGTCGAGGCGATGGCCACCGGCGCGATGGTGCCGATCATCGTCTTCGCCCTGATCTTCGGCCTTGCCCTCAACCGCTACACCGCGATGAACGGCCCGACCGTCGTGCTCACCTTCTTCGAGCAGATCCAGGCGATCGTCCTGCTGATGATCAGGTACGTCATGTTCCTGGCGCCCATTGGCGTCTTCTGCCTCCTCGCCGACCTTGCCGGCCGCGTCGGCTTCGCGGTGGTCACCACCGCGCTCGCCTACCTGGGCGCGACCCTGGCCGGCGTGGTGATCATCTCCGCCCTCTACGTCGTCGTGGTCGTCGCGGTCACCCGGCTCAACCCGCTGCGCCTGCCCGCGAAGCTCGCCGAGCAGAGCGTCGTCGCGATCACCACGACATCGTCGGCGGTCACCTTCCCGACGGTGCTGAAGAACGCCGTCGAGAAGTTCGGGATCTCGAAGCGGGTCGCCGACTTCACGCTCTGCCTGGGGATGACGATGGGCTCGTGCGGCGCGGTGCTCAACTACACGATCGTCGTGCTCTTCCTCGCTCAAGCCTCCGGCGTCTCGCTCTCGCCGGGGGACATCGCGCTCGGGATGGCGCTCGCGGTGCTGCTCAACATCGGCACGATCACGGTGCCCGGTGGGTTCCCGGTCGTCGCCATCTTCCTGGCCACGTCCCTGGACCTGCCCATCGAGGCCGCCGGGCTGCTCATCGCCGTGGACTGGTTCACCGGGATCCTGCGTACGTTCCTCAACGTGAACGGAGACACCATGGTCGCCCTGCTGGTCGCGCACGGCGTGGATGAGATCGACCGGGACGTGTACGCCGGGACGAAGCCGGTGGTGGAGCCTGTCGAGGAGGCCGCGGCCTGACACGATGGAGGCATGGACGTAGCCGCCCGCACCGCAGCCAACCGCCGCCTGCTCGCCGACTTCTTCGACGGCCTCGACGAGTCCCAACTGGAGACGCAGAGCCTCTGCTCGGCCTGGACGGTGAGGGAGGTGCTGGGTCACAGCGCGATGCCGTTCTCGGTCGGGATCGGGCGGCTGCTGTGGCGTACGCTGCTGGCTCGAGGCTCCATCGACCGGGCCTCGGCCGCGATCGCCGAGGAGCAGGCGCGACGGCCGGTCGCCGAGCTGACCGGGCTGCTGAGGACGTACGCCACGAAGCGGGTGCCCGCCCCCGGGGTCGGTCCGATGGGGCAGTTCACCGACCACTGCATCCATCTGCGTGACTGCGCCCGGCCGCTCGGTCTCGACACCGACGTCCCGCTCGAGGACTGGCGCGCGGTGCTCGACTGGCTGCCGACCAAGCAGGCCTCGCTCGGGGTGGTCCCGGCCGGACGGCTCGACGGGCTCGCGTTGCGCGCGACCGACCAAGACTGGTCCTGGGCCCCGGCCGACGGCCCCGGCGCGGAGGTCGCCGGACCGAGCGAGGCCCTGGCGATGGCGCTCTCCGGCCGGTCGGTCGCGCTGGCCGATCTCGACGGTCCGGGGATGCCGACGTTGCGGGAGCGGATCGGTTGATCCCGGTAGGCTCCGCGGACGTGGAGGCTCCCGGTCGGATCTGGTTCGGATACATCGCCGCGGTGGGGATCGCGGTGATCGGGCTGCTCACCCTCGACCCGCTGGCGTTCGGCCTGGCCGGCGCCGTGCTGGTCGCGACGGTGCTGGGGGAGTGGTATCGCGGTCGCCAGGCCGCCCTCGCCGCTGCTGCCCTGGGGGCCGTCGACCTTGCGGACCTGGTCTCCCGGTGGGTCCGCGGCTGGGCCTACGCACGGGGCTTCCCGCGGCCCGCGGCGGTGCCGGGGGGCGTACGCGTCGAGGTGGGGGAGCCGGGGCGCCGGTTCGAGTGGGTGGCGACCGACGACGCGGACACGCTCGCCGTCCTCGTCGACACCGCCCGGGCCACGCCGGAGGCGTGGTTGTCGGTGGTGACCGAGTCGCCGGCGGGCGTACGTCCGTGGTTCGCCGAGGCCGGGCTGGTCGCCGACGATGGCGAGGAGGCGCTGATGTCGATCGTCCTCGCCGACCATGGGTCCTGGGCTGTCCCGCAGGGCTATCGCGCCGAGGCGGAGCGTGATGGCGGCGTCATCACGGTGACGGTCAGCGCGGGCGAGGCTGTCGCGGCCAGCGGGCGGATCGCCGTCATCGGCGCCGACGCGGTCGCCGACCGGGTCCAGACCGACCCCGAACACCGACGCCGGGGGCTGGGTGGCGCGGTGATGAGCCTGCTCGTCGCGGCCGCCCGGGAGACCGGCGCGGTCCATGGCCTTCTGGTCGCCAGCGAGCTGGGTGAGCCGCTGTACGCCGGCCTCGGCTGGCGCGTGGAGGCCCGTCTGGTGACGGCGCGATCAGCCACGCCGCGTACCTCCGTCGAGTCCCGGCACGGCTAGCGAGAACTGTGGTTGAGTGTCGCCTATGAGCGACGCCGCGATCCCTGAGCCTGATGCCCCTGTGTCCGACTCCCAGCAGGAGGCTGACGTTGCCGCGTTCTGGGAGGACGTGAAGCACCACGCCCACCTCAGCGCCGCTCCGGGCTACTTCGGGGCGTCGCCGCTGGAGGCGCTGCAGCCGCCGGCTTGGGCCTTCGGAGGTACGCCGGAGCAGTCCAACGAGCTTCTCGAGCTCGTCCTCGAGGGTGTGAAGACCGCGACCGCCTCCGCGATGTGGGACTACGAGGCCGCCGAGGAGCCCATCCCGACCGTCGGCACCCTCGGCATCGTCCTCGACGGCGACGGCCACCCGCGCGCCCTCGTCGTGACGACCGCGGTCGAGGTGGTGCCGTTCGACGAGGTCTCCGCCGAGCACGCCCGGGCCGAGGGCGAGGGCGACGGCTCCCTCGAGCACTGGCGCGAGGTCCACGAGCGCTTCTTCACCGAGGAGGCCGGCCACGACCGTGGCTTCGCCCCGGACATGCCGGTCGTCCTGGAGCGCTTCGAGCTCGTCTGGCCGAAGCCCGACTGATGATGGGCACATGACACCGACCGAGCTGACCGAGCGGGTGCGGGAGATCTGCCTCGGGTTCCCGGAGAGCGCCGAGCGGATCACCCATGGGGCGCCCGGCTTCTTCGTGAAGAAGCAGTTCGTGATGCTGTGGCCGCAGGGACATCACGGGCGCGATGAGCCGCATCTGTGGGCGGCGGCTGCGGCGGGGGTGCAGGCCGAGGTCGTCGCTGACGATCCCGAGCGGTTCTTCGTGCCTCCCTACGTCGGTGGTCGCGGCTGGGTCGGCATGCGGCTCGACGGTGACGTCGACTGGGGCGAGGTCGCCGAGATCTGCGAGGACGCCTACCGGCACATCGCGCCGCCTCGGCTGCTGCGTGGCCTGGACCGGTAGCGTACGGACATGCCCAACGTCGCCGTCCCGGTCGCTCGGATCCAGCGCTGGGTCGACAACTTCGCCGCCCGCCACGGCGAGACCCGGCTAGCGGTCGACTCCGGTGCGCTGACCGGTGCCGCGGCCGACAGCTCCTCGTTCATCGCGGCGCTGCCGTTCGAGAAGACGTACGCCGGTCCGGCCGAGGTCGAGGCGTTCATCGCCGCCTCGGCGGCCCCCCAGGATTGGGGCCTCCTGCTGGTGCGCAAGGGCGGCTTCGCGATCGCCCGGATGAGTGGCGGCGAGATCGCCGATCACAAGATCGGGCGGCGGCACGTCCAGGGGAAGACCAAGGCGGGCGGCTGGAGCCAGCAGCGCTTCGCCCGGCGCCGGGCCAACCAGGCCAGCGCTGCGTACGAGGCGGCGGCCGAGCACGCCGCCCGGATCCTCGACGGGCTGCGGGGCCCGCTCGTCACCGGCGGCGACCACGGCGGCGTCGACGACGTACTCGGGGACCGGCGGCTTCAGGCGCTCACCGTGACCGGACCGTGGCTGGCGGTGCAAGACCCCAACCGCGCGGTGCTCGATCAGGCGATCGAGGACGCCCAGAAGGTGCGTATCGAGGTTCTCAACGCCGACGGCTGACGCTTCAGGGGAGCTGCCAGACTCCCGGCGAACCCTTGACCATGGAGCCGTCGGTCAGGAGCGTCTGGCGGGCGCGTCGCGCCGCGTAGCGCCAGCGGAGCTCGCCTTCCGGGGTGGTCTCGAAGTCGCCGGGGAGGAGGCTGTCGGCCAGCTGGCTCTCGAGCTCGTCGAGGACGGCGTCGGCGGACATCGAGCCGCCCGCGTTCTCGAGGATCTCGAGGATGAGCGGCGCGAAGGCGGCCGGCGGGGTCCACTTGCGGGGAGCGGACTTGGTGACGACCTTCGGCGCGGCGGCCGTCGAGCTCGTCGTGGTCTTGCGCACCCGGGTTGTCGGCTTCTTCACTGGAGCCGGAGCGGGCGGGGCCGGGGGCCGCCCATGGATGCACTGTGACTTCGGCAGGTCACACAGCTCGCAGTAGTCAGTCTCGGACATCGGCTCAACCATATCGGCCCCAGGATCAAACTCAGCATCCCGTCGTCGCATC
>JALZDD010000326.1 GCA_030862715.1 Actinomycetota bacterium
GTGACGCCTCGGCCGACCGGGGTGACGCCTCGGCACGGTCGTAGGCCATCGCGGTGAGCCACAGGGTGAGGGCGACGACGGGTACGCCGGCCACGATCCAGCGCCAGAACCACTGGTCACCGGAGGCGGTGACGAAGATGACGGGGGAGAGCGCGACGAAGAGGAGGATCGCGGTACTGCAGAACCATGGACCGGCTCGATGGAGTCGGGCCAGGAGTGGTCGGGTCATGTCAGGGCACCTGGTGTGGGGGTGAACAGTCAGGGCATGAACCCGCGGGTTCAGGGCAATCTGGACGAATCCTGATCCAGCCCCCGGAGACCGGCGCACACACGCGCTCCACTTCATACCACCAACAGAGCGCTTGGTCACCCACCCGAGGTGATTTTGACCATATTTCGACGAACCATCCCGAAGCGGCCGAATGTGGCTCGGCGACTAAAGTGACGGGGTGTCACAAATGGGTCCAGGCTTCGGTGCGAGCGGCGGGGCGATGGGCGGCGGCGGAATCATGCGCAACCTACGCGCCGACCGGACGGTTCTCGAGCGCGGGTTGCCGAAGGGCACGCTGAAGCGGGTCATCTCGTACGCCGGCCCCCACCGGGCTCTGATCAGCGCGTTCCTGGTGTTCACGGTCTTCGACGCCGCGCTCGTGGTGGTGACCCCGCTGCTGACCCAGCGCCTGATCGACGACGGCGTGCTCGAGAAGAACGTCTCGCTGGTGGTCTGGCTGGCAGCGGCGATGGCGTTGGTGGCCGTGGTCGACATGGGATTCGGGATCGTCTCGGGCTGGCTCTCGACCCGCATCGGCGAGGGGCTCATCTTCGACCTGCGCACGCAGGTCTTCGGCCACGTCCAACGGCAGTCGCTGGCCTTCTTCACCCGGGCGCAGACCGGCGCGCTGGTGAGCCGCCTGAACACCGACGTGCTCGGCGCGCAGCGGGCCTTCACCTCGACGTTGTCCAACAGCGTCTCCAACCTGATCTCCCTCGTCGTGGTCGGTGCCGCGATGCTGGTGCTGTCGTGGCAGGTGACGCTGATGTGCGTCGCGCTGTTCCCGATCCTGTTCCTGACCTCGCGCTGGGTCGGGCGCCGGCTGGCCGGCCTGACCCGGGAGCAGATGGACGGCAACGCGGCACTGGCGACGACGATGACCGAACGGTTCAACGTCGGCGGCGCCCTGCTGCTCAAGCTCTTCGGCCGCCGCGAGGAGGAGGACGCCGCCTTCGCCCAGCGAGCGGATGTCGTACGCCGCCTGGGCATCCGGATCGCGCTACTGACCCGCCTGTTCGGGGCGACCATGCAGGTCGTCCCGGCGCTGGCGACCGCGCTGGTCTACGGCGTCGGCGGCTGGATGGTGATCAACGGCGACGTCACGCTCGGCACCCTGACCGCGCTCGGTCTGTTGCTGGTGAGGCTGCTGGGGCCGCTGCAGGCGCTCTCCAACGTACGCATCGACGTGATGACCGCGCTGGTCAGCTTCGACCGCGTCTTCGAGGTCCTCGACCTGCCCGCCCTGATCAAGGAGAAGCCCGAGGGGATCGAGGTGCCGGCGGACGCCGCGTCGGTGCGGTTCCGCCATGTCGCCTTCACCTACCCGCGTGCCGACGAGGTCTCGCTCGCCTCCCTCGAGACCATCGCGCGCCCGGAGAGCCGGGAGGTGCGCGAGGTGCTGACCGACATCGACTTCGTGGCCGAACCGGGGGAGATGGTCGCCCTCGTCGGCCCCTCCGGTGCCGGGAAGTCGACGATCACCCACCTGATCGCACGGCTCTACGACGTACGCTCCGGCTCGGTCGAGGTCGGCGGCCTCGACGTGCGCGACGTGACCCTGGAGTCGCTCGAGGCCGCGGTCGGCTACGTGACCCAGGACGCCCACATGTTCCACGACACGGTGCGCGGCAACCTGCTCTACGCCCGCCCCGGCGCCTCCGACGACGACATCTGGGCCGCCCTCGAGGCTGCTCAGGTCGCCGGCGTCATCAAGGGCCTCCCGGACGGTCTCGACACCGTCGTCGGCGACCGCGGCTACCGGCTCTCCGGTGGCGAGCGCCAGCGGCTCGCGATCGCCCGGCTGCTGCTGAAGGCGCCCCACATCGTGGTGCTCGACGAGGCCACCGCCCACCTCGACTCCGAGTCCGAGGCCGCGGTGCAGACAGCTCTGGACGCCGCGCTGGCGGGACGTACCTCCATCGTCATCGCCCACCGGCTCTCCACCATCCGCGCCGCCGACCGCATCCTCGTCGTCGAGGACGGACGGGTCGTGGAGTCCGGAACTCACGAGTCGCTGCTCGCCGCGGGCGGGCTCTACGCGGAGCTCTACGAGACGCAGTTCCGCCGGTAGGCGGGTCAGCTCTTTCCGCTGCGTTCCTTCTCGTACGCCGCCTGGTAGGCCGCCTTCACGGCCTGCTTCTGGGCGAGCTTGGCGGCCTTCTTGCGGGTGCGCTCATCGGCCGGCTCATCGCCCTCGGCGGCGTCATCGTCTGGCGCAGGGGCGTCCTGGTGCTGGGTGCGCCGCTCGTCGTACATCAGGTAGAAGAACCCGGCGATGGCGAGGACGCCGAAGAACCACCACTGCAGGCCGTAGAAGAAGTGGGGGCCGTTGTCGAGCTCGGGGAGGTCGGCCTGGCGCAGCTGTGTGGCCGGCTCGGGGGACTCTGTGTCGAGGTGGAGCCAGCCGGTCAGGAGCGGCTCGTCGACCACCTTCGCGACCTGGGCCGAGGAGAGCGCGCGGGTGGCGTGGTAGCCGTCGACCTGGGCGACGTCGGTGGAGTCGCCGGTGCCGTCGGCGCGGACCCAGCCGGTGATCGTGACCTCGCCCGACGGCGGCGCCGGGAGGTCCTCGAACTGGTCCTGCGACTCGGTCTGGAGCCAGCCGCGGTCGACGAGCACCGCGTTGCCGTCGGCGAGCACCAACGGGACGACGATGTCGACACCCTTCGCGTCGTCGGGGGTGCGGTAGCGCCAGATGATCGTGTCGTCGACCGCGTACGTCCCGGTCGCGGTCACGCGTCGCCACTCGTCCTCCTCGGCGACCTTCTCGCCCGGGGCGAGTACGTCGGAGACGGGCGCGGGCTCGGCATGCTCGTTGGTGCGGACGATCTGGTTGCTGGCCTTGCGGTCCTCGAGACGGTCGAACTGCCACTGGCCCAGCCACCAGGTCCCATAGGCCAGAATCAGGACGAACACCGTGAAACCGGCCCAGCGACGGCTGAGCAGGAAACGGAACGAACTCACCATACGAGACTAACTGGCATGCGGTCGTTGCTCACGTTCTGGGTCGCGGCTGCCTAGACTGGTGTGATGACGACCTCCCCGACAGATCTGACCCAGCAGAGGCTCGTCGACCGGTTCGGCCGGGTCGCGACAGATCTGCGGGTCTCTCTGACCGACCGCTGCAACCTGCGGTGCACCTACTGCATGCCGGCGGAAGGGCTCGACTGGCTGCCCGGCGACGAGGTGCTCACCGACGACGAGGTGGTGCGACTGATCGGCGTGGCCACGGGTCAGCTCGGGGTCCGTGAGGTGCGGTTCACCGGTGGGGAGCCGCTGGTGCGGCGCGGACTGGTCTCGATCGTCGCGCGCACTCGCGAGGTCGCTCCTGAGGCGGAGCTCTCGATCACGACCAACGCGCTGGGGCTGGCCAAGATGGCCGGGGCCCTGGCCGAGGCCGGGCTCGACCGGGTCAACGTGTCGCTGGACTCGATCCGGGCCGAGACCTTCGCGGAGATCACCCGCCGTGACCGGCTGGCCGATGTGGTCGCCGGGCTGGAGGCCGCGGCCGACGCCGGCCTGGGTCCGGTCAAGATCAACGCGGTCCTGCTGCGGGGAGTCAACGACGACCAGGCCGCCGAGCTGCTCGGCTGGTCGGTCGAGCGTGGCTACGAGCTGCGGTTCATCGAGCAGATGCCTCTGGACGCCCAGCACGGGTGGTCGCGCGACAAGATGGTGACCGCCGACGAGACCCTCACGGCGCTGGCGGCCGCCTTCGAGCTGACCCCTGCCGAGGAGCCCCGCGGCAGCGCCCCTGCCGAGCTCTTCCACGTCGACGGAGGCCCGGCCAAGGTCGGCATCATCGCCTCCGTCACCCGCCCCTTCTGCGGCGACTGCGACCGGGTGCGCCTCACCGCCGACGGGCAGGTGCGCGACTGCCTGTTCGCGCGCTCCGAGTCGGACCTGCGTACGCCACTGCGTGCCGGCGCCTCCGACGCCGACCTCGCCGCCCGGTGGGTCACCGCCATGGCCGGCAAGCGCGCCGGCCACGGCATCGACGACCTCGGCTTCCTGCAGCCCGACCGCCCCATGTCCGCCATCGGCGGCTGACCATCAGCCGAGACGTCACCCGCGTCGGTCGAGTTGGCACCGCGGTGACGCTTCGGGCGACGCGGGTGACGCCTCGGCCGACCTGGGTGACGCCTCGGCGTCAGGAGCCGACGCGGTCGAGGGCGTCGAGGACGAGGTCCCAGTAGCCCTCGACGTCGAGGGTGATCGCGACCTGGGCGTTGGGCGGCTCGTCGAGACGGCCGTGCAGGTCGACGACGGTGGCGCCACGGGTCCAGCGGCCATCGGTCTCGGCGGCCACGTACGACTTGTGCCAGGTGATCAGGCCGGGGTCGATGAGGGCGGCGATGGTGCAGGGGTCGTGGACCGGGGGAGCGGCGAAGTCGAAGACGTCGGAGTAGGTGCCGCCGAAGAAGCCCATCAGGTCGGCGCACGCCCGGCCGACCGGATGATCCATCGCCCGCATCCGCTCGACGACCTCGGGGGTGGCCAGCGCCTGGTGGGACAGGTTGAGTCCGACCATCCGGATCGGGAGGCCGCTGGTGAGGACGAGGTCGAGCGCCTCGGGGTCGGCGTACGCGTTGAACTCGGCGGCCGGCGTGGTGTTGCCGCGCTCCGTCGAGCCGCCCATGAAGACGATCTCGGCGATCTTCGGACCGACCTCGGGATGGTCGCGCAGCAGCAGCGCGACGTTGGTGATCGGTCCGGTGGCGACGACGGTGACGGGGCCTGGGGCGGCCAGGAGGGACGTACGCAGGAACTCGACCGCCCCGAGTGAAACCGGTGCAGCGAGCGGCTCGGGAAGGTCGGGCCCGTCGATCCCGGTAGCGCCGTGGATGAAGTCGCCGATGTGGATCTCTCCGGCCAGCGGCGCGGCGGCTCCGGTGGCGACCGGGACATCGGGCCGGTCCGCCAGCGCCAGGATCCGCTGGGCGTTGTAGGTCGCCTTCTCCACCCGGCAGTTGCCGAAGGTGGTGGTGATGCCGAGCAGGTCGATGTGGGGGCTGCCCAGGGCCAGCAGGATGGCGATCGCGTCGTCATGGCCGGGGTCGCAGTCGAGGAGCACAGGGATCGGGTTCATCGCACGACCTCTCCGGGGGAACGGCTAGTGAGGGACGACGTCCTTGAGGAATCCGCGCGCTCCCAGGAAGTCGCTGAGCGACTCCTTGTGCGTCTCGCACGCGAGCCAGATCTTACGCCGATCGGCCGTGTGGATCTTCGGATTGTTCCATTGCAGCTCCCACGAGCCGGGGTCCTGGCAGCCCTTGGCCGAGCACAGGTCGGAGTCGAGCGCGCCCATCAGTCCTCGTCCTTCTCGCGGAGCTGCTGCTCGCGCCCGCTGGTGAGCTGGCGGGGGCCGTAGGGCGAGTCCATCAGATTCATCTCGTCGCTCTTGGTGTTGGTCGCGTTGGCCATGACGACCGCGACGTAGGGCAGGATCAGCGCCCCCGCGATCAGGATCGGCCACAGCCAGCCGATGCCGGCCAGACCGGCGATCACGGCACCGATGAAGCACAGCGAGCGGATCGACATCGAGATGGCGTAGCGCTTCTGGCGCATTGCGATGTCCTCGGCGCGGCTACGGCCGGCGGTGGTGATCCTGATCGGTTGCGCCTTGGACATACCGCCAGTCTAGGTCGTGTCCGATGGCACCCGGTCAATGGTGTGGTCCCAACAGGGGCGCTCCGAAGGACGTTGGAGGGTTCTCACAAGCAAATCCAAGGCATTGGTCGTACGCCGAAGTAATCGCTACCGTCGCGCCTGTGACTGACAGTGAAAACCCCACAAGGCAGAGTCCATCGCCGGCGCCTCGCTCGGTGCTTGTCACCGGCGGAAGCCGCGGCATCGGCCGGGCGATCGCCGAGGCCTTCGTGGCCAACGGCGACAAGGTGGCCGTGACCTCCCGCAAGGGCGGGGCCCCGGAAGGCGCCTTGGACCTGGTGTGTGACATCACCGACCCGGCCGCCGTCGATGAGGCGTACGCAGCCGCAGAGGCCGCCCACGGACCCGTCGAGGTCCTCGTCGCCAATGCCGGGATCACGAAGGACACCCTCGTGCTCCGGATGTCGGAGGAAGACTTCACCTCCGTGATCGACACCAACCTGACCGCGTCCTTCCGGCTCGCCAAGCGTGCCTCGAAGGGCATGCTGCGGCTGCGCCGCGGGCGGATCATCTTCATCTCCTCGGTCGTCGGGCTGATGGGCAACCCGGGCCAGGTCAACTACGCGGCGTCGAAGGCCGGGCTGGTCGGCATGGCCCGCTCGCTCGCGCGTGAGCTGGGGTCGCGCGGGATCACCGCCAACGTGGTCGCGCCGGGGTTCGTGGAGACCGAGATGACCGCGGTGCTCACCGATGAGCAGCAGAAGGCGATCACGGACCGGGTGCCGCTGGGGCGCTACGCGTCACCGGACGAGGTCGCCTCGGCCGTGACGTGGTTGGCTGATGCGGGTTATGTGACCGGGGCCGTGATCCCGGTCGACGGCGGACTTGGAATGGGGCACTGATCATGGGTTTGTTGGACGGAAAGACTGTTCTCGTCGCTGGGGTCACGATGGACTCCTCGATCGGTTTCGCGGTGGCCAAGGTCGCCCAGGAGCAGGGCGCCCGCGTCCTGATCTCCAACTTCGGACGCGCGCTGTCGATCACCAAGCGGATCGCGAAGCGGCTCCCCGAGGAGCCGCCGGTCCTCGACCTCGACGTCACCAACCAGGAGCACCTCGACGGCCTCGCCGACGCGCTCCGTGCCGAGGGTGTCGAGCGGCTCGACGGGGTCGTGCACTCGATCGCGTACGGCAACCCCGAGACTCTCCTCGGCGGCAAGTTCCTCGACGGCCCCTGGGAGGACGTCTCCCAGGCGGTCCAGGTGAGCGCGTACTCGCTGAAGTCGCTCGCGATGGCGACCCGGCCGCTCCTGTCTCCGGGCTCGTCGATCGTGGGACTGACCTTCGATGCGACGATCGCCTGGCCGGCGTACGACTGGATGGGTGTCGCCAAGGCCGCGCTCGAGTCGACTTCGCGCTACCTCGCCCGCGACCTCGGTCCCGACGGGATCCGCTGCAACCTCGTCTCCGCGGGTCCGCTCAAGACCCTCGCCGCCAAGGCGATCCCGGGCTTCGAAGAGCTCGACGAGGGCTGGGGCAGCCGCGCGCCCCTGGGCTGGGACAACACCGACCAGGGCCCGACCGCGAAGGCCGTCTGCGCGCTGATCTCGGACTTCTTCCCGGCGACCACCGGCGAGATCATCCATGTCGACGGGGGCTATCACTCGCTGGGTGCGTGAGGCCATAGGGTTGGCCGCATGCGGACCCTTGTCATCATGCGGCACGCCAAGGCGGAATCGTCGGCACCCACCGACTACGAGCGTCAGCTGACCGAGCGCGGCCATGCGGACGCGGTCGCAGCGGGGGAGTGGTTGGCTGAGCAGGGCGTGGTCCCCGACTACGTGCTGGTCTCGGCGGCCGACCGCGCCACGCAGACCTGGGAGGACGTCGTGCTCGGGGCGTCGTGGGACCTGACGCTGGCCGAGTACGACCAGGGTCTGTACGCCGCCGGCACCTCCACCGCCCTCGACCTCATCCGCGGGGTCGATGACGGCATCTCGACGGTCGTGGTGATCGGTCACAACCCGACCGTGTTCTCGCTCGTGCAGCTCCTGGACGACGGCGAGGGCGACGACGAGGCGGGCAACGAGCTCGCCCTCGGTTTCCCGACCGCTGCCGTCGCCGTACTTACCTACGACGGCGACTGGTCCGAGCTCGACGAGGCCGAAGCCTCCGTCACCGCCTTCCACGTTGCACGCGCCTGACCGCCGAGTCGGCGCAAACTGACGAGAAAACCCGCCGAGTCGGGCTCTTCTGACGTATGTGTGGGTGCCTGAGCGTGCCGTGAGTGGCCGCACGCCGTTCCCTGCCTAGGTTTCTGAGCTGTCTAGGAACAGGAACCAGGTGCACAGGAGAACGGCGTG
>JALZDD010000334.1 GCA_030862715.1 Actinomycetota bacterium
GGGGTCGGGGCTCCCTTGCCACTCATCGGTTCTCCTCAGACAGATCGGGCAGCGCGTGACCCATCCGGTCACGCTTGGTCAGCAGGTAGGCGAGGTTGTGCTCGTTGGGTCGCGGGGTGAGCGGGACCCGCTCGGCGACCTCGACACCGTACGCCTCCAGGTGACTCACCTTCTCGGGGTTGTTGGTCATCAGGCGTACCGAGTCGACCTTGAGGTCGCGCAGGATCTGCGAGGCGGCGCCGTAGTGTCGCGCATCGGCCGGCAGGCCGAGATCGAGGTTGGCGTCGACGGTGTCGCGACCGCCGTCCTGGAGCTGGTAGGCCTGCAGCTTGGCGAGCAGCCCGATCCCCCGGCCCTCGTGTCCGCGCAGGTAGACGACCACACCGCAGCCCTCGGCAGCGATCCGCGAGAGAGCCTCCCGCAGCTGCGGCCCGCAGTCGCAGCGCCGCGACCCGAACACATCCCCGGTCAGGCACTCCGAGTGCACTCGCGCGAGCACCGGGTCGCATCCGGCGATGCGATGTCCTGAGCTTGTCGAAGGGTCGCCGTAGACCAGCGCGACGTGCTCGACCTGATCGTCGATGGTGCGATAGCCGTACGCGGTGAAGTCACCGAACTCGGTGGGCAGCCGCGTCACCGCGCGCCGCTCGACCAGCACCTCCGTACGCCGCCGGTAGGTGACCAGATCGGCGATCGAGATCATCGCGAGACCGTGCTCGTCGGCGAACTCCCGCAGCTGCGGGGCGCGCTGCATGGTGCCGTCGTCGTTGACCAGCTCGACCAGCGCACCGGCGGGCTCCAGACCGGCCAGCCGGGTCAGGTCGACCGCGGCCTCGGTGTGGCCGACCCGCACCAGCACTCCCCCGTCGCGGGCCCGCAGCGGGAAGACGTGGCCGGGCCGGGTCAGGTCCCCGGCCACCGACGACGGACCGGCGAGCAGCCGGGTCGTGAGCGCCCGGTCGGCCGCGGAGATGCCGGTCGAGACGCCCTCACGGGCGTCGACGGAGACCGCGTAGGCGGTCTGCTTGCGGTCCTCGTTGACACGAGTCATCGGCGGCAGGTCGAGGGCGTCGAGCCGCTCCCCCGGCAGCGCCACGCAGATCACGCCGGAGGACCAACGGATCGCGAACGCCATCACCTCCGGGGTCGCCAGCTCGGCGGAGAAGATCAGGTCGCCCTCGTTCTCCCGGTCCTCGTCGTCGACGACCACGACCGGCTTACCGGCCGCCAGGTCGGCGATCGCGCTCTCGACCGGGTCCAGCCGGACCCCCACGTACTGCTCGGTGCCGTTCTCGATGCTGCTGTGCTCGATGCTCACGACTGAACCCCTCCCAGAAGCTTCTCGACGTGCTTGGCGATGATGTCGGTCTCGAGGTTGACCTCGTCGCCGACGGCCCGGAACCCCAGCGACGTACGCGCCAGGGTCTCGGGGATGAGGCTGACCGTGAAGGTGTCATCGGTGACGGAGACGACGGTGAGGCTGATCCCGTCGACCGCGATCGAGCCCTTCTCGACGACATAGCGAGCCAGCTCGGGATCGAGCGAGATCGTGACGACCTCCCAGTGCTCGCTGGGCTCACGCGAGACGATGCGTCCGACTCCGTCGACGTGGCCCTGGACGATGTGGCCACCGAGCCGTGTGCTTGGGGTGACCGCGCGCTCCAGGTTGACCTGGTCGCCGACCGCGAGCGCGTGCAGGCTGGTGCGCTTGAGCGTCTCCAGCATGACATCGGCCGTCCACTCCTTCTCGCCCAGCGTGGCGACGGTCAGGCAGCAGCCGTTGACCGCGATGGAGGCTCCCAGCTCGGCGTCCGACAGCACGGTGGCGGCGGAGATGGTCAGGCGTACGGCGTCGCCCTGGTCCTCGATCCCGGCGACGGTGCCGAGTTCCTCAACAATCCCGGTGAACATCACTGCTCCCCTTTCTGCGGTTCCAGAATGCTGTGTGGTTCTAAAATCAGGCGAACGTTCGGCTCCTCGCCCGGTGCGGCTGGGGCGAGCACATCGACAGAGCGCACCCGCGGCCGAAAGGCGTCGGAGATGGTGGTGATCCCGAGGTCGGCGACGGCCGAGCGACCGGCGCCGAGCAGGAACGGGGCGACGTAGACGACGATCTCGTCCACGAGGCCCGCCTCCAGGAAGGCCGCGGCCAACGTCGGCCCACCCTCGAGAAAGACATGGCGGCGCTCGCGCTCCCACAGGACGGCCAGGGCCTCGTGCGGGTCACGCTTGCGGAGGTGGAGGGACGGCGCCTGCGCGTCGAAGATCCGGCGGTCCTCAGGGAGGTCGCGCTCCCCCATCACGACCCGGAGAGGCTGTACGCCGACCGGCCGGTCCTCCAGATCACGGACCGTCAGCGCGGGGTCATCGACCGCGACGGTGTTGGTCCCGACCAGCATCGTGTCGCTCAGCGCACGCAGCTTGTGGGTGTCGAGCCGCGCGGCGCGCGAGGAGACCCAGCGCGAGGTGCCGTCGGCTGCGGCGCTGCGCCCGTCGAGCGTGGTGGCGAACTTCCAGGTGACGTATGGGCGCTGTAGCTCGGCGGCCCGGGTCCAGACCCGGTTGAGCTCACGGGACTCCGCTGCGTACAGGCCCTGCTCGACCTCGATGCCCGCCTGCTTCAGCGTGGCGGCGCCGCCGGCGGCGACCGGGTTGGGGTCGGACTGCGCGTAGACGACCCGGGCGACGCCGGCCTCGATCAGCGCCTGGGAGCAGGGCCCTGTGCGGCCGGTGTGGTTGCACGGCTCGAGCGTCACGACCGCCGTCGCACCGTGGGCCGCCTCTCCGGCCTTCGCCAGCGCATCGACCTCGGCGTGAGGCGTGCCGGGCCCGCGGTGGTAGCCCTCGGCGATCATCGACCCGTCAGGCCCCAGGAGTACGCAGCCCACCCGTGGGTTCGGGTAGATGGCAGGTCCCGGGGCGCCGATCGCAGCGGCCAGGTCCAGGGCGCGACGCATCGCACCCGGCTCCGGGTCACGCTGGTCCAAGCACTTCATCTGATCCCCTCTGGTCCGTCTCACGGACTCCGGGGTCAGGCCGAAACATCGCGCCGCGCCCCGTTGGTTCAGAGCGGTCACGACGAATCGGGCTGCGTGCGTCTTCCCATCCGGACTTTAACCGTCGGTCCAGGATTCTCACCTGGTCAACCGATGACTGGCTGCCATCGGGTCGCGGACTTCTAGGCCCCAAAATTAGTAGAGGGATCCAGTCACCGCCGGCTCGGAATTTCACCGACCCCAGAGCACGCGAGCACAAGCTCGTCTACGACCAGTGTGCCACACACGTGGCACGACCCCTGATCAGGCGTCGACTGCTGAGACGGCCTTGTCGCGCAGCGCGTTGACCATCGCGTCGGGGTCTGCGGCCGAGTAGACGGCGGAGCCGGCGACGAAGACGTCGGCCCCCGCCTCGGCGCAGCGCTCGATGGTCTCGAGCGAGACCCCGCCGTCGACCTGCAGCCAGGTCTCGACACCGTGCTTGTCCATCAGCGAACGGGTCCGGCGGATCTTGGGCAGCACCAGATCGAGGAACTTCTGCCCGCCGAACCCGGGCTCGACGGTCATCAGCAGCACCATGTCGAGCTCGGCCAGCATGTCCTCGTACGGCTCGATCGGGGTCGCCGGCTTGAGCGCCATCGAGGCGCGGGCGCCCTTGGCGCGGATCTCGCGGGCCAACCTGACCGGCGCCTTGGTGGCCTCGACGTGGAAGGTCACCGAGCCGCAGCCGGCCTCGACGTACGCCGGGGCCTCGCGGTCGGCGTTCTCGATCATCAGATGGGCATCGAGCGGCACGGACGTGGATCGCGCCAGCGCCTCGACCATCGCCGGGCCGAAGGTCAGGTTGGGCACGAAGTGGTTGTCCATCACGTCGACATGCACCCAGTCGGCGCTGGGGATCCGGGCAACTTCCGCCCCGAGGGCTGCGAAGTCGGCGTTCAGGATGGACGGAGTGATCTGGATGTGGCCCACGGAAGGCACCCTAGATGACCCCAAGGGGTCAGAGGGCAGCCAGGTCGGCGTACGTCATTCCCTCGAGCGTGTCGCGGAAGACCCGGCGCTCGCCGGGGGCGACAGGGACATGGTTCTCGACCACCAGGACGGTGCAGCCGGCGGCCTCGGCGGAGCGCGCTCCGGTGTTGGAGTCCTCGACCGCGATGGTGTCCTCGGCCGCGACGCCGAGGGCGGCGGCCGCGGTCAGGTAGGGCTCGGGGTGGGGCTTGCCGTTGCGGACCATGTCGCCGGTGACGATCACCTTGAAGGTGCCCTCGGGAAGCTGCTGGAGGATGGGGCCGACGAACCGGGCGTACGACATCGTCACCAGCGCGCACGGCACACCCCGCTCGAACAGGTCGGTGAGCAGCTCGCGTGCTCCCGGTCGCCACGGGACCTCGCGCTCGACCTGCTCGACCACGCCGTCGAGGAGCATCTCGACGATCTCCTCCGGCTCGTGGGGAAGACCCATGCCCTCCTTGACCAGCCGCGCCGACTCGATCAGCGCGTTGCCGACCAGCTCCATCGCCTGTTCCTCGGACCAGGTCGCCCCGAAGCGCTCGGCGATGGCGTACTCCGCAGCGATCCAGTAGGGCTCGGTGTCCACCAGGGTGCCGTCCATGTCCATGAGAACAGCCGCAGGTTTCATGGCTGGAATCTTGCCACAGCGTCCGTGCCCGGACGTCGCCCCGGGACCCTCACAACCTGTCCGCGTCGAGGACCGCGCGGGCCAAGTCGGCGGGAGCCTCCTGGGGGACGTTGTGTCCGATGCCCGGGAAGGTGCGGTGGTCGTACGGGCCGGTGAAGTGATGGCGATAGCCGGCTCCGTCACCGGCCGGCGTGAAGGGATCGGCGGAGGGGTCGATGGTGATCGTCGGCACCGCGATCGGCGGGGCCGCTGCGAGCTTGCGCTCCAGGGCGTCGTAGCGGCGCGCGCCGTCGGCCAGGCCGAGACGCCAGCGGTAGTTGTGGAGCACGACGTCGACGTAGTCGGGGTTGCTGAACGCCGCGGCAGTGCGGGCGAAGGTGGCTTCGTCGAACCCCCATGTCGGGGAGTTGAACCGCCACACGAGTCTCGCCAGGTCGGTGCCGATCCTCGGGTCGGCGAGGCCCTTCGCGCCGCGCTCGGTGGAGAAGTAGTACTGGTACCACCAGGCCCATTCAGAGGCGGCGGCGATCGGGTCTCGCTGAGCCTCACGGTTGGTGATGAGGTAGCCGGTCACCGACACCAGCGCCTTGACGCGCTGGGGCCAGATCGCGGCGATGATGTCACCGGTCCGCGAACCCCAGTCGTAGCCGGCGATCACCGCCCGGTCGATACGCAGGGCGTCCATGAAGTCCGTGATGTCGAGCGCGATCCGCGACTGCTGTGCGTTGCGGAAGGTGTCGGGTGAGCGGAAGGTCGTCGTGCCGAAGCCCCGGAAGTACGGCACCAGGGCTCGGTAGCCCTGCTTCGCCAGGATCGGCGCGACCTCGGCATAGCTGTGGATGTCGTAGGGCCAGCCGTGCAGCAGGATCACCGGCTGACCGTCGCGGGGCCCGAGGTCGACGTACCCGACGTTGAGCTC
>JALZDD010000358.1 GCA_030862715.1 Actinomycetota bacterium
CGCGGCTGCTGACCGGCGTGGCCTTCCTCCTCTGCGCCGTCTCGCTCTTCTGGCTCGCGGTGCCGATGACCGTCGACTCCCAGCTGTGGCAGCTGCTGGTGCCGATGGCCGTCTTCGGCCTCGGCTCAGCGGCCGTGTGGGCGCCCTTGGCCGCGACCGCCACCCGCAACGTGCCGATGCGGCTGGCCGGAGCAGGTGCCGGGGTCTACAACGCCACCCGCCTGGTCGGGTCCGTGATCGGCTCCGCCGCCGTCGCGGTGCTCATCGACCTCCGCCTCAACGCCCACGGCCTCGGCGGATCGCTGGCGGGCGGCCACGAGACCGCGGCGGGCTCCTCGATCCCGCCCGAGGTGGCGTCGAAGTTCGCCGAGGCGATGTCGGAGGTGATGCTGCTGCCGGCGATCGCGCTGGCGGTCGGCTTCGTGGCGGTGCTCTTCTTCACCACCCCGCGTCACATGGCGAAGCCGTCAGCCTAGAGCGACAGAGAGCGGCAGCCCGCGGCACGGGATCATGTCCCGGGCAGTGGTGAGCGGGGCGCCGGTGGCCAGCTGCGGGTCGGCGGAGACGATCGCCTTGCCGTGACCGTTGACCAGCGTCGCGCCGGCCTCGCGAAGCCCGGGCAGCAGCATCGTCTCGAGCGTCTCGACCAGGGTGTCGGCGCCGGCGACGCCGACCATGCGACCGTCGGCGTAGACCGGCATCGTCGTGGTCATGACGTACTCATCGGTGCAGACGAAGTCGACGTACGGCCCGACGAGGGTGAGCTCGCCGGTGCGCTCCGGGGAGCGATACCAGGGTTGACGGGTGTAGTCGATCGCCTCTCCAGTGCCCGGCGCATCGGCTTCACCGAGGAAGTCGCGCTCCTCGCCCTGCCACCAGACGAGATAGAGCCGGCGGTCGCTGAGCACACCCGGGGCCACGACGAAGCCACCACCGATGAGGTTGGGGTTGCGCAGGAACTCCAGGGAGCCGGGCTCGAGCCGCTCCCGCAGGGAGGCAGTGGTGACCGGGCCGGCCTCGAAGAGGGCGGCGACCTCGTCGCGTACGCGCTCGAGCTCGGTCACGATCGGCCCGAAATGCTGCTCGACCTGAGCCACACAGTCGATGGGAGTCATCGTCCTGGTCATCGTCGCACCGCCTCATGGATCTCGGCCAAGCGTTCAAGGGAGTGGGCGACGTGCTCACGTACGCTCTCCCGTGCCCTGACAGCATCTCCTGCTGCGAGGGCTTCGACAAGCTCCTGATGCCGGGTCGCCGTGGCCTCCCGGAAGCCCGGCTCGTTGAGCGGGATCCGGAGCAGCGCGCCGAAGTCGGCCTCCTGGCGCACCACCTCGCGGGTCATCCGGGCCGACTGGGTCAGCGCGGCCACCGACAGGTAGAGCTCGCTGTCGGCACTGCGCCAGCGGGCCACGTCGCTGACGTTGAGCGGGATCAGCAGGTCGCGCAGGTCCTCGACCTCGTCAGGGTCCGTACGCTCCGCCGCGATCTCCGCACACCCCGTGAGCACCACCAGGTAGACCGTGGCCCGGTCACGCAGCTCGACCCGCGACATCGCCGCGAGCCGGTCCTCGACGAGGTCGCCGCTCTCGGGGGCACGTACGAACGAGCCACCGCCGCGACCGCGGGTCGTCACCACCAGACCCTTGGCGCGCAGTGCGACCAACGCCTCGCGTGCGGTGACCGTCGCGACGCCGAGCATCTGGGCCAGCTCGGGCTCGCTCGGGAGCCGCTCACCGTGTGCGAGCACGCCGGAACGGATCGCCTCCGCGAGCCGGTTCTCGACGCGCGCAGCCCGGCCTTCGTCGCCGATCGGGGCGAAGATGGCCGCGCGAGCTCGGGAGGTCATCACACGCACAGCGAAATCCTAATGTATGGCTCTAGATGATTCGCCCCGCAGATCTGTTCGAATCTGTTCGAATGCGCACAGGAACTTCATGAATTTCGTCTTAACCATCTGGATCCGTGGGCGTTTCTATGCCTAACCTGAGCGCATGGCTGACGCACACTGGTGTCGGTCACCCAAGATCGTCGGATGTCCAGGGCTTGTGGGGGGCGCTGGGCATCCGACTCCTTGGTTTTCGGCCGTCTGTGCGGATGGATGCCCACCGAGGTAACTCGGTGATTGGGCACTTCCCGCGCGGAACTCCACGATGGAAGTGACTGCCGACCGAGTTACCTCGGTCAGCACCCGACAGTCCGCGCACGCCTCCGGCGGCTTCGCACAGTGGGGCAATCGCGCCACGCCCCCGGACAACGACAAGGGCGGGGAGAGCCTCTCGGCTCTCCCCGCCCTGTTGTCGGCGTGTATCGGCTAGAACACCGCGGCCACGGCGCTGGTCAGCGCGTCACCGATGTTGTCCAGCAGGCCACCCTCGTCCTCCTCGGCGGGAGCTTCCTCGGTCGCCTCGTCAGCAGGCTCCTCGGTCGT
>JALZDD010000360.1 GCA_030862715.1 Actinomycetota bacterium
CGAGCCCGGCGTTCGCGACCCAGATGCAGCGCCTGCTCGTCGATCTGACCGAGCTCAGCCTGCAGGGCAAGCAGCTGCACTGGAACGTCGTGGGCAAGAACTTCCGCGACATGCACCTCGTCCTCGATGAGGTCGTCGACGCCGCCCGCGACTTCACCGACGAGGTCGCCGAGCGCATGCGTGCGCTCTACATCCTCCCCGACGGCCGCACCGGTACCGTCTCCGAGGACACCACCCTCGCGCCGCTCCCGGCGACCGAGGTCGACACCGCGACGGCCGCCGACCTCGCCGCCGCCGCGCTCTACGCCACCTCGAAGACCGCTCGTGACATCCACGACGACATCGACTCCGAGGACCCGACCACCGCCGACCTGCTCCACGCGATCATCACCCGCGTCGAGCAGCTGGCCTGGTTCATCGACTCCGAGAACCGCGTCGCGAACCAGTCCAAGCCGGCTCAGCTGACCGTCTGAGATCTTTCTCTTAGGACGGCGTCCCGCGAGCTGCTCGCGGGGCGCCGTTCTTCGCTTTTGCGGGCGCCTCGGGGCCGGGTCATTCTCCCGCCATGGCGGGATTGTGCGGGTGCGTTGTCGCGGATCGGTCGCCATTTTCCCGCCATGGCGGGAATTTGCCGCGCCCACGGCTTGCTACCTGGAGCCCCGCAGCAGTTTTCGGAGGTCGGTCTGTGGATCGGCGAGGTCGGAGGCGCGTACGTCGACCCCTCGGTCGATCATCCGGCGCGCCGCGCGCACGGCGTTGGGGTCGTCGACAGCAACCGCGCCGATGACGCGCTCGTCGCGGAGAGTGAAGACCGAGAAGGGCGGCTCGCCGAGAGTGCCGCGTACGACGTTCTCGTGCTCTGAATCTGGCTCACGCATCTCACCGACGACCTCGACATGCAGGTCGTAGCGGTCGGTCCAGAACCACGGCGCGGTCTCCACGCCGACGTCGACACCGAGGATCGTCATCGCTGCCCGTTGACCGTCGTGCAGCGCCGCCTCCCAGTGCTCCGCGCGGCGACGGCCGCGGCGCCGGGCACAGTCACCGACGGCGAGGACGTGCGGGTGTGAGGTGACCTGACGGTCGTCGACGAGGACCCCGTTGTCGACCTCCAGCCCCGCGGCCTTCGCCAAGGTGGTGTCCGGCACCATCCCCACAGCGAGCAGGACGGCATCGAACGTACGCGGCTCTGTTTCCCCTGCGATCTGTGCCACAACCCCGGCTCTTGTCGACTCGAGCTTCTCGACTGTGGCGGTCAGCGTCTCGACGCCATGGACTGCGTGCAGGGAGTGCAGCCACGCAGCGACCCGGGTGCCGACCGCGGCCGCGATCGGCGGGTCGGCGGGATCCACGAGTACGACCTCGCTCCCCAGCTTCCGAGCGGTCGAGGCGACCTCGGCCCCGATCAGGCCCGCACCGGCCACCAGCAGCCGGGCCCGCGAGAGCAGCACGTGTCGCAGCGCATCGGCGTCCTCGGCACTTCGCAGCGTGTGGATCCCGGTGGTCGAGATCGGGATTCCCTCACCGGCTGGCGGAAAATCAAGCCGCTCCCCGACGACGCGTTCGAAGTCGGGCCACCGCGAGTTCCCGCCCGTCGCCAGGACGATCCGGTCGGCGGAGAACTGTCGGCCGTCCGACAGCACCACCGTTCCGGCAGCCGGATCCAGCGCCTCCACCAGCGCACCCGTGATCAGGTCGATCCGCTGCTCGGCGTACCACTCCGGAGCCTGCAGTGCGATCGAGTCGAGCTCCTTCGCCCCTGCCAGGTACTCCTTGGACAGGGGCGGACGGTCGTAGGGGAACGGGTCGACGGTGAGAAGGGTCAGCTCACCGGCGTACCCCTGCTTTCGCAGCTCCGCGACCGTGGACACACCGGCGATCCCGCCGCCGACGACGAGGACCGAGGAGACCGTCACGGCCTCTCACCGGGGAACAGGTACACCTCACCGTCGCGCACCTCGACCCGGTGCGGGACGGTGTCGACGGTGGCCGGGAGCCCGTCGACCTTGCCGGTCTTGAGGTTGAACCGCGAGGAGTGCAGGGGGCATTCGACGTCGCCGTCCTCGACCCATCCCTCGGCCAGCGAGGCGGTCTCGTGGGTGCAGGTGTCGTTGAGGGCCCAGCAGGTGCCGTCGTCGTCGCGCAGGATGGCGATGTCGTCCTCGGTGCCGGTGATGTCGGAGGAGACGGCGATCCCCT
>JALZDD010000361.1 GCA_030862715.1 Actinomycetota bacterium
ACCAGGCCGGCCACGTTGGCACCGTGGTTCATGCCCGGCGCGGTGAAGACGTAGGAGTCGTTGGCGAAGATGCCCGGGCGGAAGCGCTCGGCACCCCACGGGTCGGCCTCGCCGTAGACGAAGAGCATCTGGTTGGCGTGCTTGCGCACCCAGGAGTCGACGTCACGCATCGCGGACGGGTCGAACCGCATGTCGATCTCGCGCGGCACGAAGCTGCGCGGCGGCGCATAGCCGTAGCGGATCAGCTCGTCCTCGATGTGCGGGAACCCGATCGTCGGCGCACCGAGCTCGGTGCCAGCCTGGTAGTAGTACGGCGTGTAGGGGCTCAGGCCCTGGTCGGTGTAGAAGCCGAAGCCCGAGTAGTAGTCGATCGAGTCCCAGATCGCCTGGTCGCCGGCGGTCGCCGCGTCCGCGGGGATGCTCGCGCACTGGGCGGTGCCGGCGTACTGCCAGAAGGCCCACACGTAGTCGAGCACGACCATCTCGTACGCAGCGTCCAGGCTACCCACGGTGTCGAAGGTGTAGCCCTCGGCTGCTGCCAGCTCGGCGTACTTCGCCTTGAGCGCCTCGCGGCGGACGAGCGCCTCGCGCTGGACGCCGTTGAGCCGGTCGCGGCAGTCCTCGGTGCCGACGGTGGCGAAGAACTCGTCGTAGGCGGAGTCCTCGCGGTTGACCACGTCGTTCGGCGCGACGTAGGCGACGATGCCGTCCATGTCACGCGGGTAGAACCGCTCGAAGTAGGTGGCGGTCATGCCACCCTTCGAGCCGCCGGTGGCGAGCCAGTTGGCGGAGTAGATCGGCTTGAGCGCCTTGAAGATGGCGTGCTGGTCGCTCGCGGCCTGCCAGATGTCGAGGTCGTCCCAGTCGGCCGGATCGGGCCGCGACGGGGTGAAGAACCGGTACTCCATCGAGACCTGGTTGCCGTCGACGATACGGGTCGGCTCGCTGCGGCCCGGGTTGGTCGAGACGTTGTAGCCGCTGGTCTGGAACACCGTGGGGCGGGCGGTGTCCTTGTGGAGCACGGTGAACCGCTGCTGGAAGGTGTCACCGTCTGGCCGGCGATGGTCGACCGGCTGAGTGAAGTTCAGGACGAAGTAGCGGTAGCCCTGGACGGGCTTCTCCTGGATCAGGCTGACGCCTTCGATGGCGAGCAGGCGGTCGAGGATGTCGTCCTCGGCGGCTGCCACGGGTTGGCGGGTGTGACGAGGAGCAGGGATGCCAGCCCCATCGCCACCAGAATCCGGCCGATCAATGCACGCATGTGGGGTCTCCTTCGGTGCGGGTCCTCGGCAACCTAGCCGGTCCGCGCGCGGCGCACCTCTGAATTAGGAACCCGGGAAGGAAGTCGTCTCCCGTGGCCTTGTAGAAGGCAACGACCACACGGGCGACGCCCGACGAGGAGGCGCTTTCAGATGACGTTCGACCCGCACGAGCTTCTCGCCACGACCCGCCACGGGATCCTGGCCACGATCAAGGCGAACGGGCTGCCGCAGCTCTCGCCGGTGTGGCAGTTCTACGACCGCGAGCGCAGCGAGATCCTGACCTCCACCCGGGAGGGGCTGGTGAAGACCAAGAACCTGCGCCGCGACCCGCGGGCGGCGATCGAGGTCGACGGTCCCCGAGGGCGGTCGTGGGCGACGGCCGAGGGAACGGTCACGCTCACCGGTCCCGGCACCTCCCCCGACAGCCCAGAGGTCGACGCGCTCGTCGACTACTACCGGCGCGGCGCCGGCGAGCATCCCGACTGGGATGAGTACCGCGAGGTGATGGTCAAGGACCGCCGCGTGCTCATCACCATCGCCGTCACGAAGGTCTACGGAGCCGACATCGGCTGACCCAACAGCCGGAAGGCCGGCCGAGCGCTCCACGCTCGGCCGGTCGGTGACGGTTCCGCGTGCTCTACCTACGCGGATTGAACAACGTGCCGAGCCCGGACGCGCCGAGTCCGCACAGCATGATGACGGCTCCGACGATCACGTTGGAGGCGATCATTCCACCGGTGGTGTCTACGCCGTTCATGAGCCACAGCGAGACGATCGCCCATGCACCCATGAGCGGGACGGTCCAGGCCAGACCGTGTGTGCGGCCGAATGCCGACGCGAACCCGAGCGCCAGCAGTGCGACAGCGAGGCCGATGATCAGGTTGCTGACCATCAGTGGTGATGCCGTGGTGTTGAAGCCCACGACCCACGGGGATATGGCCAGATAGAGACCGGCCATCATCGTGACACCGTCGACCACCTGAGCGGTGGCGGAGGAGCCGGTCAGATCGAACCGGTCTCGGAGTGCCGCGATGTCGGGATGTTCCTGAATGGACATGTGTTCAGACGACATTTGAGTTTCACCTCCTCAGCCCAATGCCAAAGGAAGAACGACTGTCCTCGCGATCAATTCTAGGCCCGCGAAGCAGTAATTGACCCGCCCGAAATCGCGGCCCCTCACGATCTCCGTCGGTGGCACCATGGTCGCCATGGACGTGACGTCGTTGCAGGACTACTGCCTCACCAAGCCGGGCGCCTGGCCGGACAACCCGTGGGACCACGAGCACCCGGTGATCAAGGTCGGGCCGGGTGAGCGAGGCAAGATCTTCGCGTTCCTCGGGGACACGAAAGTGGGGCTGAAGTGCGGGCCGTCCCGGGAGATCGCCGACGAGTGGCTGCTGCGCTATCCCGACGATGTGACCGTCACCGGCTACATCGGCCGCTCGGGGTGGAACGACCTCGCCTGGGGCGGCGCGATCCCGGACGAGGAGCTCCTGGAGGCGGTTGACGAGTCGTACGCCACGGTCGTCTCGAAGCTCCCGAAGAAGCTCCGTCCGGAGGGCTGGGACGCCTGAGCGCGGCATGCCGGGCTTGAATGAGGCCGATCTGTGAGGAATGGTGGAGCGGGTACTCCGTACCCAACCATGGAAGATCTCGACATGCTTCAGCTGACCGAGAACGCCACCACGATCGTCCGCTCGATCTCCGAGCAGGCCCAGGGCGCCGGCCTCCGGCTCGCCTCCAACGCAGAACCGGACGGCGCATTGAGCGCCGCGCTTGTCCCGACCGCCGAGGCGGAGGACCAGGTCATCGAGCAGGAGGGTGCCCGGGTCTTCCTCGACCAGGGCGCCGCTGCCGAGCTCGACGACAAGATCCTCGACGCCGGGATGGATGCCTCCGGCAACGTACAGTTCGGGATCTCCCAGCAGGGTTGATCCCGTGCCACGCCGGGGTGTGCCGCAGTCGCGGTGCACCCCGGCGTACGTCGTTTTCGGGCACATCCGCGTCGCCGCACGCGTAGGGTCGCGGGCATGAGCACCACCGGCGAACCTGCCTGGTTCCACCTCTTCCTCGACGTCCCGCGCGAACGATGGGAGGAGGCGGTCGGATTCTGGTCGGCAGCGACAGGATGGGCGCTCTCGCCACCGAGAGGCGAGGACGGCCAGTTCCTCACGCTCGTGCCGCAGACGGGCGATTCCTGGCTGAAGATGCAGGCTCTCGACGACGGCGAGCCGCGCATCCATGTCGACCTCGATGCCGCCGATCGTGAGGCTGCGGTCGAGCGGTCGACGTCCCACGGAGCGAGTCCGGCATGGGCGTACGACGGGGTTCCGGTGATGCGCTCCCCCGGCGGCATGCTCTTCTGTCACACGCTCGGCGAGGGGTCGCGTCCACGCTTCGCGCGCTCGGAGCCGGAGCGGGTCCTCCACCAGGTGTGCATCGACATCCCTCGCTCCCGCTGGGACCAGGAGGTCGCCTTCTGGGCCGCGGTCACCGGGCGGACTCCCGAGCCGGCCAAGACCCCCGAGTTCGTACGCCTCGCCGACCCCGATCCGCACGGCGGGCTCCGGATCCTCCTGCAACGGCTCGAGGACGAGGACGGCGAGGTCAAGGCGCATCCCGACCTCGCGGTCGCCAACCGTGCCTCGGAGACCTGCCGCCACGAGGCGCTCGGCGCCGACACGGTCGGCGTCTTCGAGTGGTGGACGGTGATGCGCGCTCCGTACGGGCAGATCTACTGCCTCACCGATCGCGACCCGGTGACGGGTCGGGTGGCCTAGCCTGGAGGTATGCGCCTCGCCTCGTTCAACGTCGAGAACCTCTTCGCGCGGCCGAAGGCGATGGACGCCGAAGAGGCCGATGCCAAGACGCGGCGAGCGGTCCTGACCGCTCACTCCCGCGTTTCCACCCTGCTCGCCCAGCCCAGCTATCAGGGCGATGAGCAGGAGATCCTGGCCAACCTCGAGAAGCTCGGCCTCCTGAAGAGCGACGAGGGCGAGTTCGCGCGGCTGCGGAAGATGCGCGGCAGGCTGCTCAAACGCCCCCGCTCGGGACCGGTGCAGCTGGTCGCGGAGGGACGCAACGACTGGGTCGGGTTCGTCGAGCTCAAGACGACCGCCGTCGACGAGGTCGCCACGGAGAACACCGCGCGCGTCTTCGCCGAGCTGCGGGCCGAGGTCGCGGTGGTCGTCGAGGCCGACGACCGGCCGGGGCTGCACATGTTCTCCCAGACGCTGCTGCCGGAGGTCGGCGCCGAGGCGTACGAGCAGGTGATGGTCGTGGAGGGCAACGACGAACGCGGCATCGACGTCGGCGTGATGGTCGGCGACGGCTACCGCCTGGTGCAGATACGCACCCACATCTTCGACCGCGACGAGGAGGGCGTGATCTTCTCCCGCGACTGCTGCGAGTATCACCTCGAAGCTCCCAGCGGCGCGCGGATCGTGGTGCTCGCCAACCACTTCAAGTCCAAGGGCTACTCGGAGAAGGGCGACCCACTGGGCGCCAAGCGGCGCGGCCGGCAGGCGAAGCGGGTCGCGGAGATCTACCGCGGGCTGCTCGAGGAGGGGATCGAGCACGTCTGCGTCGCCGGTGACCTCAACGACTCCCCCTCCAGCGAGTCGCTGAAGCCGCTGTTGTCCGTCGAAGGGCTCGCCGACGCCAGCGAGCACGAGCACTGGGACTGGAACCACCGCCGCGGAACGTACGGTTCCGGCAACGAGGACGACAAGATCGACTACCTGCTCCTCTCCCCCGCGCTGCGCGCCAAGCAGACCGGTGGCGGCGTCTTCCGCAAGGGCGTGTGGCACGGTCCGCGGACCAAGGATCCGTGGGATCTGTTCCCGACGCTGACCGCGGAGCAGCACGCGGCGTCCGACCACGCCTGTCTCTACGCCGACTTCACCGACCTGTGATCTGAAAGCCTCCCGTAGGCGGCTGGGACCTGCGTGAAATAGGGGCCATGTGCCTCGGACACGGACAGCAGCACGGGACTCTTCGGTCGATGAGCAGGCCGCTCACGCGGCGTACGGCACTGGGGGCGGCGGGCGCCGGGCTCCTGCTGGCGTCGATGGCCTCGCCGTTCACCGGCGCGGCGGCCTCGGCGACCGCTCGGGCCGGGGTGGGGGCGAGCCGGATGTCGCGGCTCTCATCGGGGACCACGCTGGTCCACGCGGATCTGCACAACCACACGCTGATGTCCGACGGCTCCGGCGACCCCGACCTCGCCTTCGACTCGATGCGGAGCGCCGGGCTGGACGTCGCGGCGCTCACCGACCATGCGACGGTCTCCGACCACATCCTCGGCGATGCGCTCGCGGGACTGCTGCCGGCGGCGTACAAGCAGATCGGCGGCATCACCCGCTCGAACTGGGCCAGGACCCGCGAGCTGGCCGATGCGGCCAACGCCGATGGCACCTTCACCGCGATCCGTGGCTTCGAGTGGTCGGAGCCGTTGTTGGGTCATATCAACGTGTGGGGAAGCGAGCACTTCACCGACATCGTCGACGTCGGCGCGATGCGGCCGTTCTTCGACTGGCTGATGCGCTCGCCCTCTACGCCGCTGATCGATGGCGGATCGGACGGGATCGCCGGGTTCAACCACCCCGGGCGCGAGCCGTTCCGGTTCCAGGAGTTCCGCTTCGACGCGCGGGCACGGGAGCGGATGGTGTCGCTCGAGATGTTCAACCGCGGCGACGACTACCTCTTCGAGGGGTACGCCGACGGCAAGACCTCACCGCTGTGCCAGTGCCTCAACGCCGGCTGGCGCACCGGGATCAGCGGCGTCACCGACGAGCACGGCACCGACTGGGGCCACCCGGAGGGCAAGGGACGCACCGGGCTGTGGGTCGCCTCCCACGACCGCGCCGGCGTCTTCGAGGCGATGCGGGCGCGGCGGTTCTTCGCCACCCGCACCTCGGGGCTCCGGGTCGACGCGGTGGCCACGCTGGACGGTGCCGAGCACCGGATGGGCTCGGTGATCCCCGGCCGCGGCGGCGACATGCGCTTCGCCCTCGATCTGGCCCGCGACGAGGAGTGGGTGGGCCGGGAGCTCCACCTGCAGGTGCTGCGCCCGGGTCCGTCGGTGCCCGTCGTGGCCGACGTCGTGGCGTTCCGCGTCGGCGACCCGGTCTCGGTCACGGTTCCCGTCTCGGTTGATGACGGCGACTGGGTACTCCTACGGGTCAGCGACCCGACTGGCGCGAACGCGAGCCCGGGTCCGGAGGGCCATGCCTGCAACGACCTGGGCATCGCCTACACCAGCCCGTGGTGGCTGCAACCCTGACGTGTTTCCTGAGAAGGCGGCCCGCAGCCTGAAGATGCGCTGAAGGCGGGCGTCCGGGCGGTGGTTGCGGGCCTCGGCTGTGGCACGCTGGCGATGTGAACGAGGTGTGGTACGTCGTCGGGCTGGTCGCGGTCTCCGTGGCCGTGCTGGCGCTCGGGGTGTGGTTCGTGCGGCGTGAGATCAGGGACGAGGTCTCGCCGGCGCCGCTGCTGTGGGCCGGCTACGCGGTCGTGGCGGCGTTCGTCGTCTTCGGCGTCCTCCGCACCTCCTGGGTGGTGCTCTCATGAGGACCCGCGCTGATCTGTTGGGCTGGATCGGCCTCTCCGGCCGCCTCTACCTCGGCTTCGTCTTCCTCGCCGCCGGGCTCGCCAAGCTCCCCGAGCCGGCGATCACCGAGCAGGCGGTGCGCGGCTACCAGCTGCTGCCGTGGCAGCTGGCCCCTGCGTACGCCATTGCGATGCCCATCGCCGAGGTCGTCCTCGGCGTGCTGCTGATCCTCGGACTGTTCACACGCACCGCCGCCGTGGCGACGGCGCTCGGTCTGTGCTCCTTCATCGTCGGCATCACCGCGGCCTGGGCGCGCGGGCTCAACATCGACTGCGGCTGCTTCGGCGGTGGCGGCGCCTCGGCCGACCCCAGCTACCTCGCCGACACCCTCCGCGACCTCGGCTGGCTCGCGATCGCGGTCTACCTGATCGTCGTACGCCGCACCAAGCTCGCCCTCGACGACCTGCTGTTCCGACGCGGCGCTCCGCAGGTCGACGACTACAGCGAGAGCTCGAAGAAGACCGAGTTGGGGTCGAGCACGTAGCTGCCGAAGGGCGGGCACTCGGTGAAGCCGTTGCCCGCGTAGAGACGCCGGGCGGGCTCGTAGAAGCCTTCGGTCCCGGTCTCCAGAAGCACCCGGCGGCCGCCGCGTGACCTGGCCTCCGCCAGCAGGTGGCGCAGCATCGCGGTCGCGACTCCCCGACCGCGGGCGGCGGCCGTGGTGCGCATCGACTTGAGCTCGTAGTCACTCTCGCCGAGCGACTTCAGCGCACCGCAGCCGACGAGCTCGGCGCCCTCCCAGGCCGACCAGAACGCGATCTCGGGCACCTTCAGTGCCTCGAGGTCGAGCGCGTGCACCGACTCGGCCGGCGTCACCGCGTACATGTCCTCGAGGTGGTCCTCCAGGAGCCGGATCACCTCGGGCCGGGTCAGGTCGTCGAGCTCGAAACGCAGCGAAAGCACAGGCACGGCTGGAGGGTAGCCGAGGCCTCCCCTGTCGTGGCCGAGTGGGTGCGATGAGGCTGGTGCAGTATCGCGGAAGGCAACCATCGTGTGCGATAGTGCGCGGCTCCGATGCTGGCGGCGGATGCCGGCGACATCGTCACGCGGGGTCCGTCGCGGCGTCGTTCGGGCCGCTCCCCTAGCATCTGGGCATGTCTTCTCGTGCGCTCCCGGCCGTTGCCGCCGCTGCCCTGCTCCTGACGCTCTCCGCCTGTGGCTCCGACGACGGCGGCGGGTCCGGTTCCGGCGAGGCCACGGAGAGCAAGGGCCCGAAGTCGAGCGAGTCCAGCGACTGGAAGTCGATCGTGAAGCCCGGCTCGACGAGCTGCGACTACGTCGAGGACCCGATGGGTGCCTCCAAGGAGGTGGACCAGCCGGAGAAGACCGCGCAGTACACCGGCAAGGTCGCCGCCACCATCAACACCTCTGTCGGCCCGCTCGCGATCACCCTCGACGCCGACAAGGCGCCGTGCACCGTCAACTCGTTCCTCTCGCTGGCCTCGCAGGACTACTACGACGCCACCAGCTGCCACCGCCTCGGCAACAACCCCGGCTTCGCGCTGCTGCAGTGCGGCGACCCGACCGGCGAGGGCACCGGCGGCCCGGGCTACACGATCCCCGACGAGTTCAAGGAAACCGACACCTTCCCTGCCGGCACCCTCGCGATGGCCAACACCGGCCAGCCCAACTCCGGTGGCAGCCAGTTCTTCATGGTCTTCGGCGACACCCAGCTCCCGCCCGCCTACACCGTCTTCGGCACCCTCGACGACGCCGCCATCAAGACCCTCGAGAAGGTCGGCGAGGCCGGCGTGGCCGAGGCAGGCCCCGACGGCACCGGCGCCCCCAAGACGCCCGTCGAGTTCGAGAACATCACCGTCGGCTGATCAAACCCTGCCGAGGCGTCACCTACGTCGGCCGAGTTGGCACGTACGTGACACGTCGGCCGACCTAGCCGACGCTTCGGCCGACGGGGGTGACGCCTCGGCTGGTCAGGCGCGGCGGCGGGGTGGGTCGCGGCGCAGGACCTTGGGGAGGTACGCGGCGCCGGGGCTCTGGGCGGCCGCGGCGTCGTTGGGGTTGGAGATGCCGCAGCGCTGCAGGGAGAGGCAGCCGCAGCCGATGCAGGAGTCGAGGTTGTCGCGGAGTCGCTCGAGGGCGTGGATCTGCTCCTCGAGGCGGCGGCGCCAGTGCCTGGACATCCGCGCCCAGTCGGCCTTCGTGGGGGTGCGGTCCCCCGGCAGGCAGTCGAGCTCGGCCTTGATCTCGTCCAGGGAGAGCCCGACGTTGGCGGCTGCCCTGATGAAGGCGAGCCGGCGCAGGACGCTGCGCTCGAACGTACGCTGTCCCCCGGCCGATCGCTCGGCCCGGATCAGACCCTGGCTCTCGTAGTAGCGCACCGCTGAGGCGGCATAGCCGCTGCGCCGGGTCACCTCGCCCATCGTGAGCAGGTCGTGGGTGTTCATCTCACTCTTTCTGTCACAGCCCTTGATCTCAAGTTCACTTTAGGTTGAATCCTAGGGGGCATGAACAGATCAGACAACGAAGTAGCCGTCATCACCGGCGGCTCCGCAGGACTGGGACTCGCCCTTGCAACCTCCCTCATCGACAAGGGTTGGCGCGTCGTCACCGACGCCCGCGACGCCGACCGTCTCCATGCCGCCCTCCCCGACAGCTCTCGGGTGACGACGCTGAGCGGCGACGTACGCGATCTCGACCATCAGGACGCCATCGCTGCCGCGGTCGCCCGCCACGGCCGCCTCGACCTGCTCGTGCACAACGCCAGCGAGCTCGGCCCGATGCTTCCCCTGGCCGAGGTCCCCGAGAGCCTCTTCACGAGCGTGCTCGAGACGAACCTGCTCGCTCCGCTCTCGCTCACCCAGCGGCTCCTCCCCTACCTGATCGCCTCGCGCGGCACCCTCGTGGGTGTCTCGAGTGACGCGGCGGTCGAGCACTACCCGACCTGGGGAACGTACGCAGCCAGCAAGGCCGCCCTCGACCACCTGATCCTCACGCTCGGTGAGGAGAACGGCATCCGCGCGTACGCGGTCGATCCCGGCGACATGCGCACCGCGATGCACCAGGCCGCGTTCCCAGGTGAGGACATCTCCGATCGGCCGCTGCCGGAATCGGTCGTTCCGCACCTGCTCGCGCTGCTCTCCGGCAACCAGCCGTCCGGGCGCTACCGCGCCACCGAACTCGCATCCGTAGGGGCATCCCGATGACCATGCTCGCCGAACGACCGACCACCACGTTTCCCTTTCCTGAGGACACCACCGCTCCCGCGCCCGCGGAGTGGCGAGGCATGGAACGCGACGGGGTGCGCCTGCTCGTGGCATCGCCGGGCGGCGTACGACATGCCCGGTTCCGCAACCTTGCCGACCACCTCTCCCCCGGCGACCTGGTCGTGGTCAACGACTCGGTCACCGAGGCGCGCCAGCTCGACGCCGACCTGATCGGGCGCGGCCGGGTGGTGCTCCACCTCGCCCAGCGTCTCGACACCGGCTGGGCCGTGGAGATCCGCTCCGCCCCGGACGCCTCCCGGTCCGTGCTCGACGCCGCAGAGGGCGACGTGATCGTGACCGCCGGTCTCCGGGTCACGCTGCGCGAGCCCTACCCCGACGGTCGCGCCTCCTCTCCGACTGGCGAGGGCAACCGGCTGTGGCGCGCCCGGGTCACCGGCGACGTCACCGCCGAGCTCGAGCGGGCGGGCCGCCCGATCGCGTACGGCTATCTCGACCGGCGCTACCCGCTCTCCGCCTACCAGACCGTCTTCGGGCACCGCCCCGGAAGCGCGGAGATGCCGTCAGCGGCACGCCCGTTCACCCACCCACTGGTCACCGAGCTGATCACGCGCGGCATCCAGATCGCGCCCATCACCCTGCACACCGGCGTCTCCTCCCAGGAGGCCGGCGAGGCTCCGGGCGCGGAGTGGTTCGAGGTCTCCGAGACCACGGCCCGGCTGGTGGAGCAGACCAGGTACGCCGGTGGCCGCGTCGTCGCGGCCGGCACCACCGTCACCCGAGCCCTCGAGTCGGCGGTCGTCCCCGCGACGGGCGCGGTCAAAGCGGCGAGCGGCTGGACCGACAGAGTGATCACGCCCGCCAACCCGCCGTACGTGGTCAACGGGCTCATCACCGGCTGGCACGACCCGCAGGCCAGCCACCTGCTGCTGGTCGAGGCGGTCGCCGGTCCCGAGCTCACCCAGGCTGCCTACGATGCGGCCGTCGCCGAGGGCTATCTGTGGCACGAGTTCGGCGACTCCGCGCTCCTGCTCCCCTGAGTGGTCCGCACCCTAGGAGAGCGCGCCCTCGCCGTAGCTCACCGGGGTGCCGACGGCGACGGTGCGGCCGACGGTGCACAGGCGGGTCTCGGACTTCTTGATCGCGTCCGGAAGGACCTTGCGGGCGGCGTCACCGGCCTCACCCTCGGGGAAGGTGATGTCGAAGGTCACCGCGATGTCGACCAGGCGATTGCCCTGCTCGTCGCGGATCTTCCGGGCCGCGGCGAGGGCCTCGAAGGTCTCCATCGGGGACCGCTTGCCGGTGATGAAGTCGACGTCCAGCGCGCTGCAGCCGGCAAGGGCGGCGAGGAGCAGCTCGACCGGGGTGAAGTCGGGGTCGTCGCCGTGGCCGATCACCACGGTGCCTCCACGCTCGTTGGTCGCACGGAAGCGGTGCTCGCCGATCTTCTCCAGAGATACCGAGCGCAGGTCTGCAGCAGAGTCAGTCATGGGGAAAGAGTGCCATCTGGCCGTTAGCCTGTGCGACGTGAGCACCCAGAGCCTGCCCCTGCGCCGAGACGAGGCCGCCGCCCGTGCCAGCCTGCTGAAGATCGAGGACTACGACATACGCCTCGATCTCGGCTCCAGCGAGGAGACGTTCGGCTCCGTGACGACGATCCGCTTCACCTCGAGAGGCGGACCGACGTTCCTCGACCTGAAGCCGGTCTCGGTCGAGCGGATCAGCCTCAACGGCAGCCCGATCGACCCGGCCACGCTCGCCAAGGGGCGTCTCCCGATCACCACACAGGAAGGCCAGAACGAGCTCGTCGTCGAGGCCACCATGCCGTTCCGCAACGACGGCGAGGGGCTCCACCGCAGCGTCGACCCGGCCGACGGGCGCACGTACGTCTATGGGATGTGCTTCATGGACGCCGCCCCGACGATCTTCGCCTGCTTCGACCAGCCCGACCTGAAGGCGCCCTACACCTTCCATGTGACCGCGCCGCACGACTGGACGGTGATCGGCAACGCGCCGGGCA
>JALZDD010000422.1 GCA_030862715.1 Actinomycetota bacterium
CGGCGCGGTGCAGCGAGGTCGAGTTCACCTTCACCTCGGTGGGAGCCGAACAGACCCACGTACGCCTCGAGCACCGGCATCTCGACCGGCACGGCGCCGGGTGGCAGGGCTGGCGTGACCGGGCCGCGGGCGACAGCGCCTGGGGGATCTACCTGGAGCGCTTCCGAGCGCTCGCGGAGGCGTGATCGGCGTGGACCGCACCGCGCTCGCGACGGCAGAACGGAAGGATCTCGCCGACTTCCTCGAGACGCTCGAGCCGGAGCACTGGGAGCGCCGCTCGCTGTGCAGCGAGTGGACGGTGCGGGACGTCGTCGCGCACCTGATCAGCTACGAGGAGATCGGGCTGGGAGAGTTCGCCGGGCGCTTCCTGCGCGCCGGGTTCCGGTTCGGCCGGATGAACGCCCGCCGGCTCGAGGAGTTCGGTGCCCGGGCTCCGGGCGAGCTGATCGCCTACGTGCGGGCGCATGCACAACCGTCCGGACCCACGGCGATGGCCGATGCCAGGATCGGGCTGACCGACGGCCTCATCCATCATCAGGACATCCGCCGGGCGCTCGGCCGGCCCCGCGAGGTGCCGTCCGAACGGCTCGCGCCGGTGCTCGACTTCGCGCTGATGGCCCCGCCGCTGCCGGCCAGGCGCAACGTACGCGGTCTGCGTCTGGTGGCCACCGACCTCGACTGGTCCCACGGGAGCGGCGAGGAGATCACCGGGCCGGGCGAGGCGCTGCTGATGGCGGTCTGCGGGCGGGCCGTCGCCCTGCCCGAGCTCGCCGGACCGGGGCTGGCGACGCTCGAGAGCAGGGTGCGGCGTACGGGCTGAGCCCGGAGCTAGGGAACGACGATCCAGAGAGCCGAGGCGATCACGAAGACCGAGAGGCCGAGGGTGGTCTCCAGGACCGTCCAGGTCTTGAGGGTGGTGATGACGTCCATCCCGAAGAAGCGGCTGACCAGCCAGAACCCGGAGTCGTTGACGTGGGAGAGGACGGTCGCGCCGGCCGCGATGGCGAAGACGAGCAGGGCGATCTCGAAGTTGCCGAGGCCCGCGGCGGCGACCTGGGCCGAGATCAGGCCGGCGGTGGTGGTCAGCGCGACGGTCGCGGAGCCCTGGGCGACCCGAAGCAGGGTCGCGATCAGGAACGCCTGCACGATGAGCGACATCCCGAGCCCGGAGAGCGACGTGGACAGCGCCTCGCCGATCCCGCTGATGCGCAGCACGCCGCCGAACATCCCGCCGGCGCCGGTGATCAGGATGATCGCGCAGATCGGGCCGAGCGCGTCGTCGAGGATGTTGCTCGCCTGGCCGATGGGGAACCGGCCGGGGGAGAGTACGAAGATCGCGACGAGCACGGTGATCAGCAGCGCGACCGGAGTCTGGCCGATGAGGACGAGCGCGCTGGCCCAGGTGGCGTCCTCGCTGATCGTGCCGGCGGTACGCAGCGTGGTGATGACCGTGTTGAGACCGATCAGCAGGAGCGGCAGCGCCAGGAGGAGCACGACGGTGGCGAACGGCGGGGGAGCGGCGCCGGCTTTCGATGTGTCGTCCTCATCGCCGCTCGCGAAGATGTTGGTCGGCTCCGGGTTGAACCGGGCGCCCAGTCTGGTGCCGACGAAGTAGGCGCCGGGGATCCAGGCCAGGACGGCGACCGGGACGCCGATCAGGAGGGTGAGGCCGATGTCGCCGCCGAGCTCCGTGGCGGCAGCGACCGGGCCCGGGTGGGGAGGCACGACAGCGTGCATCGCCGCGAAGCTGCCTGCGGTGGGCAGGGCGTAGATGAGGATCGAGCCGCCGAAGCGCCGTGCGACAGCGAAGATGATTGGCAGGAAGACGACCAGGCCGGCGTCGAAGAAGATCGGGAACCCGAAGATCAGCGCGGCGACGCCGAGCGCGAGCGGGGCCCGCTTCTCGCCGAACGTGCCGATGAGCGTGTCGGCCAGTACCTGCGCGCCACCGGTCACCTCCAGCAGCCGTCCGAGCATCACGCCGAACGCCACCAGCAGCGCGACGGAGCCGAGCGTGGCGCTGAAGCCCTCCAGCATCGCCGCGGGCACATCGGCGACCGGGATCCCGGCCACGACCGCGGTCACGGCGCTGACCAGCACGAGCGAGATGAAGGCGTGCAGCTTGACCTTGGCGATCAGGAAGAGGAGTACGGCGACGGCGACAGCGGCGATCAGGAGCATCACCCACGTGGGGTGAGCGGGGGCCAGCGGATCCATGGCGGTCACCCTAG
>JALZDD010000465.1 GCA_030862715.1 Actinomycetota bacterium
GCCGCAACGTCTTCTGGCCGGCGCCCAACGTCGACTCCGGGCTCGTCTACTGGCGTCACCGCGAGCCGCCGTCGACGACGGTCTCGCGCGAAGAGGTCTTCGCGGTCGTCGACGCCGCCTTCGCGCACCGTCGCAAGGCGCTGCGCGGCGTACTCAAGCCTCTGGCCGGCTCTGCCGAGGCGGCCGAGAAGGCGCTGGTCGCGGCCGGGATCGACCCGCTGGCGCGTGGCGAGGCGCTGACCATCGCCGACTTCGTACGCATCACCGAATCGCTCCAAAAGGTTCCCTCATGACGATCACCGTCCGCGCGGCCGCGAAGTTCAACCTCCACCTCGGCGTCGGGCCGGTCCGTGAGGACGGGTTCCATCCACTGGCGACCGTCTACCACGCGATCGGGCTCTACGACGACGTCGCCGTGAGCGAGGCCGCCGAGTGGCAGGTGACGCTCACCGGCGAGGACCACATCGCGCTGGGGGAGATCCCGACCGGCGACGACAACATCGTCGTGCGGGCGGGCAAGGCTCTCGCCGCTCACCACGGCATCGAGAAGGCCGCGAAGGTCGCGATCCACAAAGGCATCCCGGTCGCCGGCGGCCTCGCTGGCGGTTCGGCCGATGCGGCAGCGACGCTCGTCGCCCTCGACCGCCTGTGGTCGCTGGAGACGCCCGACGAGGATCTGCTGAGCCTGGCGGGGCAGCTGGGCTCCGACGTACCGTTCGCGCTCATCGGCGCCACCGCCGTCGGCGGCGGCCGCGGCGAGATCGTCGAGCCGGTCACCGACAACGGTGCCTGGTGGTGGGTTGCGGTCGGCAACGAGCAGGGACTCTCGACGCCGGCGGTCTACCGTGCCTTCGACGAGCACGCCGGGACCGAGATCGGCGACCCGCAGGTGCCCGAGAGCCTGCTCATGGCGCTGGAGAAGGGCGACGCGGAGCTCCTCGCCGAGGCGCTCACCAACGACCTGCAGTCCCCGGCGCTGGCGCTACGCCCCGACCTCGCCCAGACCTTCGCCGACGGCGCCGAGGCCGGTGCCCTGGCCGTACAGCTATCCGGCTCGGGCCCGACCGTCCTGATGCTCTGCCGCGACGCCGCCCACGCCCGCGAGGTCGCCGGAGCGATGCAGGCCAAGGCGTACGACCACGTCTGGACCGCCCCGGGCCCGGTCGCCGGTGCCCACGTGGTCACCTACTGACGGCCGAGCCCCGGGGCGAGGCTCAGGCCGCGCTGGAGACGACCTCGTCGGAGATCGCCGCGGCGGCACGGCGCAGATGACGGGTGATGCTGGCGGCGTTGAACCCGGCGGCGCTGCCGGAGACGGAGACGGCGGCGATCGCACGGCCCTCGATCATGATCGGGACCGCGGCGCAGACGATGCCGAGCTGGGCCTCCTCGCGATCGAAGGCGATGCGCTCGCTGTTGGCGCGGCGGAGCTCGGCGAGGAACTTCGCCGGGTCGCCGTGCGAGTGGCGGGTGCGCCTCACCAGGCCGGACTCGAGCACGGCCGCGATGTGATTGCGGTCGCTGAACGAGAGGATCGCCTTGCCGAGCGCGGAGCAGGCGGCGGGTGCTCGCCCGCCGACGTACGTGTCCGGCTGGATGCCACCGCGGCCGGTGATCTTCTCCAGAATGACGATGTCGGTGCTCTCGAGGATGGCGAGGTGGACGGTCTTTCCGGTCGCCACGTAGAGCTCGGCGAGATGCGGCATCGCGGTCTCCCGGATGCCCTGCGGGCGGCAGATCTGCACCGCGTTGCCGAGCTCGAAGAGGCGGCGGCCGAGTACGTAGTGCCGGCCGGTGCGCTCCACGTATCCGCTCTGCTCGAGGTGGCGCAGAAGGCGGAAGGCGGTCGACTTGGGAAGGCCCGCGGTGCGAGCGATCTCGCTGACACCGAGCTTCGGGCCGGCTCCGAGAAATGCCTCCAGAATCTGGAGGGCCTTCGTCGCAGACGGGGTCGCCGAGGAGGTCGTCCTCGGGGCACCTTCATGGTCGTGCTGACTAGCCAGGGTGGGGATAGCAGTGACGCTCATGGGGGGATCTCCTTAATTGAGACGGAGGCACCACGAAGGGGGGATCTGGGGCCTCCAACTCTCTGTGACAGCAGTCACTGTAACGATCGTTCCGGAGGTTGTGGAGCAAATGTTGGATAAATCTCATTCCTGACCTGCGGAAATAGGTGACACGACATGCAGTTCGATGCGTTTCCGACCGTTAGCGTCGTAGAGCGCCTGTGGACCTACGGTAGTAGGTCAGTGACTGATCTGTGTATGAAACGGCGTAGCCGTGACCAGTCGCGCCAGCAGGTCCGAGGTCGTGGCCGGTGGCATGTCGGCGTTGTCGAGCGCCTCGGCAAAGAGAAGTCCGTCTGCGATCACGAGGAGCAGCGCGGCCATCTCTTCGGCGTGCGCCGGCCCGTCCTCACCCAGGGCTCCACGGAACCAGCCGGCGAAGTCGTCTCGCGACTGCCGGCGTACGGCAAGGAACCGGTCGCGGCCGGGCAGCGGCTCGGGCCGCTTCGGGAGCACCAGCATGAGGCCGATCCGCAGGAACGGGGGCAGTCGGCGCAGGCTGGCCACCAGTGGCCTCAGCATCAGGGGGAGCTCGGTGGCGCAGTCGCAGTCCGCGGTCGGAGGCTGCCACGAGGACTGGGTGTTGATCCAGGCACGGTATGAGTCGTCCACCGCCGCCGAGAACAGGTCGTCCTTGTTCGCGAAGTGCCAGTAGACCGAGGAGGCCGGCAGCTCCGCCGCGGCGCAGATCCGGCTGATCGAGGCGCCCTCGTAGCCGCTCTCCGCGGCGACCTCCAGCGCTGCCGCGACGAGCTTCTCGCGGCTGCTGCTCCTGGCCTCGTACGTCACCGGCGGCAGCTCGACGGCCTCGGGAACGGCCGCCGGGTCCTGCTTCCGGAGATGGTCCGCGACCTCGGCGAGCCCGTCGGCGAGCCGTTGCCGGAGCGGGTCGAGCTCGGCGTACTCGTCGGTCTGGGCGTGGATGAAAAGACCGTCGTGGGCGGCGAGGGTCTGCCGCGCGAGGGTCTCGATGTGCGGGGCCGGAAGGTCGACCGCCTCGGACCACCACCGCTCGAAGTCGGCCAGCGTCTGGGTGCGGATCTGGAGGAAACGCTCGCGCGGACCGTCGCCGACCGTCGGCCCGGACTCGAGGGCCAGCATCAGGCCCATCCGCCACCAGTCGGCCCTGGCGCCGTGGGTGTCCAACGTCGTACGCCGAAGGTTGGCCAGCAGTCCCTTGCGCAGGTCGTCGCCGGTCGGTGTCGGCTCCCATCGCGGGGCGATGTCGTTCCAGCGGGTGTAGCCGTGCTCGAGCGCCTCGGCGAGCAGCTGGTCCTTGCTGGAGAAGTGCCAGTAGAGGGAGGACGGCGGGAGGCCGGTCGCGCGACGGACCAGCGCCATCGTCGTGCCGACATAGCCACGCTCGGCGGCCAGCCGGAGCGCTGCTTCGAGGATCATCTGACGCGAGCCATGTGCGTGCTCGCGGAGCGTCGTCTTCTCGGCCATTGCACTGAGTCTAAGCAGGTCAGGGGCTCTTCGTCCGCCCCGTGTGCCGCAGGGTGGCCGCCGCGATGCTGGCAGCCTCACCGCCCTCGGGGACAATGGGAGACGATATGGCGAACCTCCTCAACCTCGAGCACGTCTCCAAGGCGTACGGCATCCGGCCCCTCCTCGACGACGTCTCCCTCGGCATCAGTGCCGGCGACCGGATCGGCATCGTCGGCCGCAACGGCGACGGGAAGACGACGCTCCTGCAGGTGATGACCGGTCTGGAGGAGCCCGACTCCGGTCGCGTCTCGCGCCAGCGTGGCCTGCTCGTCGGGTTCCTGCACCAGGGTGACCAGCTCATCGACTCCCACAGCGTCCGCGAGGCGGTGCTCGGTGGGCGGTCCGATCATGAGTGGGCCGGCGTCCCTGCGCTGCGGGAGATCGTGGAGCAGCTCCTGGCCGGGATCGATCTGGACCGGGCGGTGATGGGTCTGTCCGGTGGCGAGCGTCGTCGCTGCGCCCTGGCCGAGCTGCTGCTCGGGGAGCACGACCTGATCGTTCTCGACGAGCCCACCAACCACCTCGACGTCGAGGCCGTGGCCTGGCTCGCCTCGCACCTCGCCGCACGCGCGTCCGCACTCGTCGTGGTCACCCACGACCGCTGGTTCCTCGACGCGGTGTGCCAGTTCACCTGGGAGGTCCACGACGGCCAGGTCGACGCCTACGAGGGTGGCTACGCCGCCTTCGTCCTCGCCAAGGCCGAGAGGTCCCGTCAGGCTGCCGCCACCGAGGTACGTCGCCAGAACCTGGTCCGCAAGGAGCTGGCCTGGCTGCGCCGCGGCGCCCCGGCGCGTACGTCCAAGCCGAAGTTCCGCATCGACGCCGCCAACCAGCTCATCGAGGACGTACCTCCGCCGCGCGACCGCTTCGAGCTGCAGAAGTTCGCCGCTCAGCGGCTCGGCAAGGACGTCATCGACGTCGAGGACGTCGACCTCTTCCGTGGCGAGCGGCAGCTGCTGTCGCACGCCACCTGGCGCATCGGTCCGGGGGACCGGATCGGCATCGTCGGCGTCAACGGCGCCGGCAAGACCTCGGTGCTGTCTCTGCTCGACGGCTCCCTTCCGCCTGCGGTCGGGAAGGTACGCCACGGCCGCACCATCGCTCTCCAGCACCTGACCCAGCAGCTCGACGACCTCGACCCGGAGGCACGAGTCCTCCCCACCGTCGAGTCGATCAAGCGCGTCACCAAGACGACCGACGGCCAAGAGCTCTCGGCGACCTCGATGCTCGAGCGCTTCGGCTTCACCGGCGACAAGCTGGTCACCCGCATCGGCGACCTCTCCGGAGGCGAGCGTCGCCGCTTCCAGCTGCTCCGGCTGCTGCTCACCGAGCCCAACGTCCTGCTGCTCGACGAGCCGACCAACGACCTCGACATCGAGACGCTGACGGTCCTTGAGGACTTCCTCGACGGATGGCCCGGCACGCTCGTCGTCGTTTCGCACGACCGGTACTTCCTGGAACGGGTCTGCGACAGCGTCTGGGCGCTGCTCGGCGACGGGTCGATCTCCATGCTGCCGCGGGGCGTGGATGAGTATCTGGAGCGACGGGCCGCTGAGCTGGCCTCTCACGCACCCCTGGGTGCCGGCGTTCCTGGGGCCATTGCCCCGGAGCCCGACGCCGGCTCCCCGCAGGCCTCCGCGGCTACGGGGGCGGAGCGGCGGGAGGCGCGGAAGACGATGGCGCGCATCGACCGGCAGCTGACCAAGATCGCGAACCGCGAGGACGAGCTGCACGCGCAGCTGGCCGAGAACGCGAACGACTATGAGAAGCTGGCCGAGCTCGACGTCACCCTGCGGCAGCTGACCGCGGAGAAGGAGGCGCTGGAGGAGGAGTGGCTCGA
>JALZDD010000478.1 GCA_030862715.1 Actinomycetota bacterium
GATCGGGCAGGCGCCCTACAGCCACGCCGGCCACACGTTCCAGAACGTCGGTGACGGCACCTTCTTCCACTCCGCGCAGCTGGCCATCCAGGCCTGCGTCGCGGCCGGGGTCAACATCACCTACAAGCTGCTCCACAACGACGTCGTCGCGATGACCGGTGCCCAGAAGCGGCAGGGCGAGGTCGCGATGGCGCAGCTGACCCACAAGCTGATGAACGAGGGCGTCAAAGCGATCATCGTCGTCGCCGACGAGCCGAAGCGCTACCGCCGCGCCCACTTCCCCTCCGGCGTACGTCTCTGGCACCGCGACCGCCTCGACGACGCTCAGCGGGAGCTGCGCGAGGTCGAGGGCGTGACCGTCCTGATCTACGACCAGCACTGTGCCGCCGACGCGCGGCGTCAGCGCAAGCGCGGCACCATCGAGGCCCGCAACACCAAGATCGTGATCAACGAGGCCGTGTGCGAGGGCTGCGGCGACTGCGGCGTGAAGTCCAACTGCCTCTCCGTGCAGCCGGTCGAGACCGAGCTGGGCCGCAAGACCCGCATCGACCAGACCTCGTGCAACACCGACTACACCTGCGTCGAGGGGGAGTGCCCCTCCTTCATGGCTGTCGAGACCGACCCGACCGTCAAGAAGGCGAAGAAGTCGACCCCCGAGCCGCCGACGGTGGCCGACCCGGGCTACGGCGAGCTCGAGCGGACGTACGGCGTCTTCATGGCCGGCATCGGCGGCACCGGCATCGTCACGGTCAACCAGGTGCTCGCGACCGCCGCGCTGCGCGCGGGCTTCGGCGTGGAGTCGCTCGACCAGGTCGGGATGAGCCAGAAGGCGGGCCCGGTGACGGCTCACCTGCGGTTCGGTCCGGGCGCGATCGACCCCTCCAACCGGGTCACCCCTGGTTCTGCTGACGCGCTGCTCGGCTTCGACCTGCTCACCCTGGCCGAGGGCAAGAACCTCGCCTACGGCAACACGGCGCTGACCCGTGCGGTCGTGTCGACCAGCAAGACGCCGACCGGGCCGATGGTCTACGACAAGGACATCGCCTACCCGGCCGACGACGAGCTGCTCACCCGGGTGAACGGGGCGACGTCCTCGCTGCGCGCCTTCGACGCGCTCGCGGCCGCGGAAACTCTCTTCGGCAACACCGCCGCGGCCAACTTCCTGCTGGTCGGCGCCGCCTACCAGTCCGGCGCCCTTCCGATCCCCGCCGAGGCGATCGAGGAGGCCATCGGCATCAACGGGGTCGCAGTCAGCGCCAACGTCGCCGCCTTCCGCTGGGGCCGCGCCTCGGTCGCCGCGCCGGAGGAGTTCGCCAAGGTCACCGGCACCGCCACCGCGCCGGTCGAGCAGGTCGCCGTGCCGGCTCTGGACGCGGCGACGTTCGACGGTGAGGTACGTCGCCTCGCCGAGGTCCGCGCGCCGAAGCTCGTCGCCTTCCAGAACCAGGCGACCGCCCGCGACTACGTCGAGACCGTCGACCGGATCTGGAACGCCGAGCGCGCGGTGACCGCCGACACCCGCTTCTCCGAGGCCGTCGCCCGCTACCTGTTCAAGCTCACCGCCTACAAGGACGAGTACGAGGTCGCCCGGCTCCTCACCGCGCCGGCCGCCTTGGACGGTGTCCGTGCCGAGGTCCAGGGCAAGATCAGCTTCAAGCTGTCCCCGCCGGTGTTCGGGGCGTTCCTGAAGGGTCGCAAGATGACCTTCGGGCCGCGCACCCACTTCATGCTCCGCCTGCTGGCGACCATGAAGTTCCTCCGCGGCACGTTCCTCGACCCGTTCGGTCAGGCCCACGTGCGCCGCACCGAGCGGGCCCTCCTCGCGCACTACTCGGCGCTCGTCAACGACCTCGCCGCAGACCTCACCGAGGAGTCCTACGCCCGGGCCGTCCGCCTCGCGGAGCTCCCGGACATGGTGCGGGGCTACGAGAACGTGAAGATGCGCAACGTCGAGGCCTACCGCGAGGCCCTCGCCGCCGAGGGGATCGACCTGGCGGTCTAGGCCCTAGAGCACCTTGTGGGTGCTGGACGGACCGTCACCCACGCCGAACGCCTCTGCCAGCCTCGACGGCGCACCAGCGCTGTCGAGGCTGGACTCCACCTTGCGGATGTTGCGCGCCGACGGATAGGCGAAGTAGGCCATCAGCACCAGTGAGATGGCCCCACCGATGACGTACGTCATCAGCTGTCCCTCGGTGAGGACGAAGGCCAGGGCGAGCGAGACGAGCGCGACGACCTCACTGAGGACGAGCCGCAGGATCATCGACGTCTGGTGCTTCTGCAGGCCCTCGCTGGTCGCCTTCTCGGGAGGGGTCCCAGGCGTGATCGGAACGGCGCGGAAGCCGATCGCCGAGCACAGCACGGCCATGACCACGCCGGCCGCGACCTGCCCGCCGATGACGTACGCCGGGGGCAGCCGCAGGTCGGCATCGGGGATGCTGAGCGCGACGATGACACCCAGCCCCACGACCATGGTCATGAAGGCGAGCGCCATCATCTGTGCTGTGCGCACCAGTGGCGTGGTCATCTGAGCTCCTCCTCGACGGGTGACGACACGCAACCTAGCCGACGGTGGGCCGTACGTCAGGTGACCGCGTCATGCGGCGCGGCGGGCCGTGCCACTCGCGACCGGGTGATGAGGAAGCCGAAGGCGGTGGCGAGGACGTACATGACGATGCTGTAGACGGCGGCGGGGATGGCCACGGTCGTGTTGTCGAGCACGCTGAGCGCGATGGTGAGGGCAATGGTGGTGTTGTGGATCCCGACCTCCATCGAGGTCGCGACCGCCTGTGCCTGGCCGAGCCTGAACACGCGAGCGCCGAGGTAGCCCAGGCAGAGGCTCGCAGCGCAGAACAGCGTCACGACCACGCCGATCTCGCGGAGGTAGCCGGCGATGTTCTCGCGCTCGCTCAGGATCGCGCCGGCCGCGACCAAGACCAGCACGACGATCGAGAAGATCCGCACCGGACGGTCCGCTCGGGCGGCGAACGTGGCCGACCGGCTCCGCACCATCATCCCGATGCCGACCGGAACGAGCACGATGGCGATGACCTGTACGACCTTGCCGAACTGCAGGCCAAGGGTGTCGCCGGCGTCGAAGTAGCTGATCGCCGCGTTGGTGATCAGCGGGATCGAGACTGCCGCGAGCACCGAGTTGACCGCTGTCAGCGTGATGTTGAGCGCGACGTCGCCACGGAAAAGGTGGCTGAACAGGTTCGCAGTGGTCCCGCCGGGCGATGCGGCCAGCAGCATGACTCCGACGGCGATCAGCGGGTCCACGTCCGCGACCAGGACGAGCAGGAACGCGATCAGGGGCAGCACGAGGATCTGGAGGGTGAGCGCGACGAAGACGGCTCGCGGAGTGCGTACGACCCGGCGGAAGTCTGCCGGGGTCAGGCTCAGGCCCAGGCCGAACATGATGATGGCCAAGGCGATGGGGAGGCCGACCGAGAGCAGGGTCGAGTCGTTCACTGTGTTCCTCCAGCATGCGGGGCCGCCGCCACGGCCGACCTAATGAGATGTGCGTCACAGTGGACCATGAAGAAGGCGACGGCCACAGCCTTATCGGGACAATTCGGCCCGGCTGATAGCGGCGCACGGCGTCGGCCGATCGGCGAGACGATCCGTGGACCCTTGATCCGATGGTTTATTCTCAATCGAGTTACGTGACTATATCCATCTTCTACGGTCCCACCTCAGGAGGTTTCGCGTGGAGCGGCTTCTCATCTTCGCTCTCGTCGGTCTCGCGGCCCAGGCTGTCGACGGGTCGCTGGGCATGGCGTACGGCGTCACCTCGAGCACTCTGCTGGTCGCGACCGGGGTCGCGCCTGCGGTCGCCTCCGCCTCGGTGCACCTGGCTGAGGTCGGCACCACGTTCGTCTCGGGCGTCTCGCACTGGCGGCTCGGCAACGTCGATTGGAAGGTCGTGGCCAAGATCGCGATCCCGGGCGGCATCGGCGCCTTCACCGGCGCGACCGTCCTCTCCAGCCTTTCCACCGAGAGCGCCACGCCCTGGGTGGCCGGCCTCCTGCTCGTCCTGGGCGTCTACATCATCGCCCGCTTCGTCTTCGGCAAGCCGCCGGTCTTCATCCCGGGCCGCCGCCCGGGGCTCGGTCTGCCCGCGCCGCTGGGTCTCTTCGGTGGTTTCATCGACGCCACCGGTGGCGGCGGCTGGGGCCCGGTGACCACGCCGACACTGATCTCCAGCGGCACGCTGCACCCGCGCAAGGTGATCGGCTCGGTCTCCACCGCCGAGTTCGTCACGACCCTCTCGGCGAGCGTCGGATTCCTCGTCGGGCTGGCCGGAGAGGCGCTCGACTGGCGCGTCATCGCCGGCCTCCTCGCCGGCGGCGTGATCGCCGCCCCGTTCGCCGCCTACCTCGTCAAGCACCTCTCGCTGCCCGTCCTCGGCGGCCTGGTCGGCAGCATCATCCTGATCACCAACGGACGTACGCTGCTGCGCAACTTCGACGCCGAGTCGGTCGGGGCGTACGCGCTGCTCTTCGCCGTCTCCGCGGTCATCATCACCATCGCAGTGCGTAAGGCCGGCCGCAAGGTCGTCGAGGCTGAGGGGTCGGAGCGCGCGCCGGCCAACGTCTGACCGCGTTGATGGTGGGTCAGGCCACGGCGGAACAGCGTCACGACCACTCCGATCTCGCGGACGTAGTCGGCGATGTTCTCGCGCTCGCCGAAGATGGCCGTGGCCGAGACCAGAACCAGCACGGTGATCGAGAAGATCCGGGCTGGGTGAGACGGGACCGTTGACGCTCGCGTCGGCGGGTCACTAGCCTCGCGAAGCGGCTGTGATGCAGTTCACAGTACGCATCGGTCCTCTGCCTCGAAGGAGCTCACCATGCGCACCTCGATCACGCGTCGTTCCGTCCTCGTCTCCGGTGCCGCGGTCGGCGCCACGGCGCTGCTGGGCACGCCGCCCGCCGGTGCCGCCGA
>JALZDD010000492.1 GCA_030862715.1 Actinomycetota bacterium
AGATGGTCGGGGATGGAGAGCGGCACATCGCCCCAGGAGTGCACGACGCCGATCTCGCTGTGACCGGTGGCGACCAGGTCGATGGTGTCCCACGGCTCGCGCTCGGAGAGGGTGAGGGCGAGGTCGGCATGGGCGGTGCGGAGCTCGCCCGCGACCGGCGCCACCATCCCGCGCATCGCGGTCGAGAAGGCGGTCAGTCGCAGCCGCCCGGCCACCGTGGTCGCCTGCTCGTGGAGCCCGGACTCCAGCGACTCCATGTCGGCGAGCAGCCGCGAGCCCTCGTCGACCAGGTGCCGGCCGGCGTGGGTGAGCATGACGCCGCGTCCGATCCGCTCCAGAAGAGGTACGCCGACCTGCCGCTCGAGCCGCTTGACCTGCTGTGACACGGCGCTGGGTGTGAAGCCCAGGGCGTCGGCGGCCGCCACCACCGAGCCATGGGTGTCGACGGCGCGGAGGGCGACGAGCGAGGCGAGGTCGATCATGAAGCGATGCTACGTCATCGGATGAAGAATCATTCGCTGGTGCTTCATTGTCTTTGTTGTCATCGTTGATGGCGTGACTCGCCGTGACTCGCTGCTCGCCGTCCTCGTCGCCGTCCTGTGGGGCTTCAACTTCGTCGTCATCGACTGGGGTCTGGAGGAGCGCGACGGTCATGCCGTGCCGCCACTGCTCCTGCTCGCCGTGCGCTTCGTCCTGGTCGCGTTCCCGGCGGTCTTCCTGCTCCCGCGCCCGCAGGCGTCGTGGCGGGTCGTGGCGGCGGTCGGGATCTTCATGAGCCTGGGCCAGTTCGGGCTGCTCTACACGAGCATGGCCGCCGGGATGCCGCCCGGGCTGGCCGGGCTGGTGCTCCAGGCGCAGGTCGTGCTCACCATCGTCATCGCGGCCGGGGTGCTGCGCGAGCGGCCGACCCTGATGCAGGTGGTCGGCGTCGTCGCCGGTGCCCTGGGGCTGGTCGTGGTGGCGCTCGGCCGGGGCGGTCACGTGCCCGCCGTCGCGCTGGTGCTGTGCCTGCTTGCCGCGCTGTCGTGGGCGATCGGCAACGTGATCTCCCGGGCGGCCAAGGTGCCCGGCGGGCTCTCGCTGACGGTCTGGTCGGCCCTGGTCGTTCCACTCCCGCTGCTGGCGCTCTCGCTGGTTCTCGACGGACCGGAGGGGGTCCGTGAGGGGATGGCCGCCTTCGGCTGGGAGGCACTCGTGTCCACGGCCTACACGGTGGTGCTGGCCTCGTTCGTCGGCTACGGGATCTTCAACTCGCTGCTCGCGAGGCACCCGGCGTCGTCGGTGGTGCCGTGGATCCTGCTGGTGCCGCCGGTCGCGATCGGCTCTGCGTGGCTGCTGCTCGGGGAGGTGCCGAGCGCCGGCGAGCTCGCCGGCGGCGCGCTTCTGGTGATCGGGGCGCTCGTCGCTCAGGGAGTGGTGCGCCTGCCGCGGTCCGGTGGTGTCGCGGGACCGCTCCCGGATCTCGTCGAGAGCGGGAAGCGCCGCTGAGCGCTCTCCTGATCTGAGCGGCGGACTGGCCGCATTCGGCCAACCGGCCTGATCGCCTGTCGCAAAAGGTGTGACGTACGACATACTGGACCTCCTTGCGAGTTGAATCGTTTCAGGAGGTGCGATGAGAGCCCTGGTCACCCTTGCACTGGTGGCGTCAGCCGTCGGTCTGATGCCGCCCGCGGCGGTTGCGAGCGACCCGTCTGACGGAGTTGCCGCCCCGGCGCGGCTCAGCGTCGGAGGAGTGAGCGACCCGATCGGCATCGACGACCTCACTCCAGACCTGCAGTGGCGCAACGGCGCCGGGGTCGCCCGGCAGACCGCCTACCAGGTCCGCGTCGCGTCGACCCGCAGCCGATTGGGCGACGCCGATCTGTGGGACAGCGGCCGCGTCCGCTCGGCCGCGATGGCGACGTCCTATGCAGGCGATCGCCTCGCTTCCCGCGACAAGGCGCTGTGGCAGGTCCGCGTGTGGGACACCGCCGGCCGGGTCAGCGAGTGGAGCAGGCCGGCCTCCTTCGAGATGGGTCTGCTCGACGAGTCCGACTGGCAGGGCCGGTGGATCACCGACGAGCGCTGGGCCACCCCGCTCCACCAGGACGTCGCCATCGGCGCGCAGGAAGCCCGCTACGTAAGGCTGACCGTGGTCGACCTCGGGCGACCCGGCGAGCCGCTGGACGACCCGAACTGGAAGCCGCGCCTCGAGCTCGGCGAGATCGAGGTCACCAACGGCGCCGGCAGGGCCAACCTGGCCGAGGGCGCCACCGTGACGGTCTCCGAAGAGAACTCCGAACCGGGCGTGTGGGACCCCGCCTACCTGACCGACGGCAAGGTCACCACTGCGGACGACCCGCGCGGCTACCGCAGCGACTACCACGCCGAGACCGACGTCCAGGACCAGCCGATCGTGATCACGATCGACCTCGGTGAGCCGACGGCGATCGACACGGTCCGGCTCTACTCGCTGTGGGACGCACCCAGCGACTACGGCACCACGCCGAACTTCCCTCGCGACTTCCAGGTATCGGTCTCCGACGACGACACGACGTTCACCAAGGCCGGTCCGCGGACCAAGGTCACCGCGGTCTCCAACCTGCACGCCTCGCCGGAGGGGCTGCCGGTGCTGGCCCGCGACTTCACCGCGGGTGACGACATCGCCTCCGCGCGGCTCTATGTCACCGGCGAGGGCGTCTACGACGCCTCGCTCAATGGCGAGCCGGTCTCGCCCGACCTGCTGCAGCCCGGTAACACCGAGCACAGCGTCCGCGTCCCCTACGCGACGTACGACGTGACCCGGCTGCTCCGCAGGGGCCGCAACACCTGGGGCATCGAGCTCGGCAACGGGATCTACAACGTCTTCAACACCCCCGAGATCCCCAAGCGCTACATGAAGGCGGCCGCCGGGCACGGTGCCCCGCGGGCGATGGGACAGCTCGAGATCACCTACCGCGACGGCCGGCGCCAGACGGTCGCGACCGGCTCTTCCTTCAAGTCGACCCTCGGCGAGGTCACCTTCTCGAACTGGTACGGCGGCGAGGACCACGACGCCCGGCGCGACCTCGGCGCCTGGAACGAGCCCGGCGCGGACCGCGACGGCTGGCTCGACGCGGTCGACATCAGCGCCCCGGCCGGCGACCCGGAGCTGGTGGCTCAGCAGAGCCCGCCGATCCGCGAGGTCGACACCCTGGAGACCGTTGCCGTCAAGGAGCCGAAGGCAGGGACGTACGTCTTCGACCTCGGCACCAACTTCGCCGGCTGGCAGCAGCTGACGACCAGCGGCCCGGCCGCGACCACGATCACGATGCGCCCGGCCGAGAAGCTCAGGGCCGACGGCACCGTCGACCAGGGCAGCGTCGGTGGCGACATCCGGGACCGGTTCACCCTGGCCGGCACCGGCGAGGAGACGTTCACCCCGAGGTTCGTCTACCACGGCTTCCGCTACCTCCAGGTCGAGGGCCTGACCACCGTGCCGACCGCTGAGACGGTGAAGGGGCTGGTGCTGCGCGCCAATGACCGGGCGGTCGGCTCGTTCACCACCTCCGACCCTCAGATGACCGGGATCCACCGGATCATCGACCGCTCGGTGCAGTCGAACATGTACTCCGTCTTCACCGACTGCCCGCACCGCGAGAAGCTCGGCTGGCTCGACCAGACCAACCTGGTCTTCGACACCCTCGCCTACGGCTACGACGTCCAGGCGCACTACCGCAAGATGCTGC
>JALZDD010000528.1 GCA_030862715.1 Actinomycetota bacterium
CGTTGTCGCATGCGCTCGCGGCCGTCCTCGCCGGCGCCCACCACGTCCTCTCCTTCGTCGGCCCCAACGTCAGCTGGCTGCTGGCCATCGCCGCCGTCGTGGTGCTGGTCAGGCTCGCCCTCCTCCCCCTCACGATCCGCGGCGTACGCCACTCCCACGCCTCCGCCCGGGCCCGCCCGCAGCTCCAGGCGCTGACCAAGAAGTACGCCAAGAAGAACTCGTCGAAGAGCCCCAGCCAGGCCGAGGTGATGGCGATGATGGAGGAGCGGCGCAAGATCAACGAGGAGCATGGCGTACCCCGCTTCGCCATGCTCGCCGCCTTCGCCCAGCTGCCGATCTTCCTGGCGCTCTACCACCTGCTCTCCGACGTCAGCCGCAACAACGCGGTCGGCGCGATGAGCGACTCGCTGGTCGCCTCGCTCGGGTCGGCGACCTTCCTCGGCACGCCGCTCACAGGGCGCGGCTACCTCTCCGGCGACACGACCCACCTGGTGATCACCCTCGGTCTCGCCGCGACCGCCGCGCTGGTCAGCTATTTCAGCCAGCGGCTGTGGGTCCTGCCCAACATGGTGCGCGCCGACCTGCCCGAGACGATGGTGCGGATGCAGGAGCTCATGCCCGTCATCTCAGCCGCCGGCATGCTCCTCGCTGGCAGCAGCGTCCCTCTCGCCCTGCTGGTCTACTGGGTCATCAGCGGCCTGTGGACCGCAGGCCAGGCCGCCGTCATCCACCGCTGGTTCCCCACCCCCGGCTCCCCCGCCGCCGAACGCGCCGAGAAACGACACGAGGAGCGAACCGTGCTCACAGCCGCTCGATGATCGTGACGTTGGCCTGACCGCCGCCCTCGCACATGGTCTGCAGGCCGTAGCGGCCGCCGGTGCGCTCGAGTTCGTTGAGGAGGGTGGTCATCAGCCGGGTGCCGGTGGCACCGATGGGGTGGCCGAGGGCGATGCCGCCGCCGTTGACGTTCACCTTCGAGTGCGGGACGTCGAGCTCCTTCATCCATGCCAGAACGACGCTCGCGAAGGCCTCGTTGCACTCGAACAGGTCGATGTCGTCGACAGACAGCCCGGTCTTCGCCAGGGCGTGACGAGTGGCCTCGATCGGACCGGTGAGCATCCAGACCGGGTCGTCACCGCGGACCGAGAGGTGGTGGATGCGGGCACGCGGGGTGAGGCCGAAGGTTCGTACGGCAGCCGCTGATGCCACCAGCAGCGCCGAGGACGCGTCGCAGATCTGCGAGGCGACGGCGGCGGTGATTCGCCCGCCGGGAGCGAGCGGCTCCAGCGAGGCCATCTTCTCGAGCGAGGTGTCGCGCGGGCACTGGTCGACGGCGAAGCGATGTCCTGAGCCTGTCGAAGGGTCGCCGATCGGCACGATCTCCCGGTCGAACCGCCCCTCGGCGATCGCGGCCTTGGCGCGCTGGTGCGAGGCGAGTGCGTACGCCTCCATCTCCTCGCGCGAGATGTCCCACTTCTCCGCGATCATCTCGGCGGAGCGGAACTGGGAGACCTCCTGGTCGCCGTAGCGCTTCACCCAGCCGGGTGACTCGGCGAACGGGGTGGTGTAGCCATATTGCGCCCCCACCAGCATCGCCGCCGAGATCGGGATCGCAGACATGTTCTGCAGCCCACCCGCGACGACCAGATCCTGCGTCCCCGACATCACTCCCTGTGCCGCGAAGTGCACCGCCTGCTGCGAGGAGCCGCACTGCCGGTCGATGGTCACGCCGGGTACGTGGTCGGGCAGCCCGGCCACCAGCCACGCGGTCCGCGCGACGTCGCCCGCCTGCCCACCGATGGTGTCGCAGCAGCCCATGATCACGTCGTCGACGGCTCCCGGGTCGACCCCGGTGCGGTCGACGAGCGCGGCCAGCGAGTGGGCGCCGAGATCGGCCGGGTGGACCTCGGCCAGCGCTCCCCCGCGCTTGCCCACAGGCGTACGAACCGCGTCGATGATGAATGCCTCAGACATCTGGTGACCCTCTCGATCAGGCGTGCTGGCTAGAGACGGAGACGACCTCGCCGGTCATGTATGACGAGTAGTCGCTGGCCAGGAAGACCATGACGTTGGCGACCTCCCACGGCTCGGCGGCGCGGCCGAACGCCTCGCGGCCCTTGAGCTCGACGAGAAGCTCGGGCGAGGTCACCTTCTCGAGGAAGGGGTGCATCGCCAGCGAAGGCGAGACCGCGTTGACCCGGATCCCGTGCGGTGCGAGGTCGGCGGCGGCGGAGCGGGTCAGCGCCATCACCCCGGCCTTGGCCGCGGCGTAGTGCGCCTGCCCCTCCTGGGCACGCCAGCCGATCACGGAGGCGTTGTTGACGAT
>JALZDD010000562.1 GCA_030862715.1 Actinomycetota bacterium
GTAGGGCGGGAAGACCGGCAGCTTGGTCGACGGGTCGACCGCGTTGGCGCCGAGCATCGGGAAGTTCACCTGCTCCTCGAACTTCCGGATCGTGTCGATGCCGTAGTTGAACTCGTGGTTGCCGAGCGCAGCGGCGTCGTAGCCGACCAGGTTCATCGCCCGCGCCATCGGGTGGATCGCGCCCTCGGTGATCGGGTCGATCCGGGCGTAGTAGTAGGCCAGCGGGGTGCCCTGGATGGTGTCACCGGCGTCGATGGTGAGGATCGGCTCGCCGCGACGCTCCTCACGGACGGCGTCGATCAGCGTCTTGACCTTGGCGACGCCGATCTCGTTGCCGGCACTGTTCGCGAACTCGGCGTTCTTGTAGTAGTCCCAGTTGAAGACGTTGCCGTGCAGGTCGGTCGTGCCGAGCACGGTCAGCCGGACGGAGTCAGGCTTGCCCGCGTGCGCCGGGGCAGCGGTGTAACCGGCAGCGCTCAGCGCCGCGGCGCCCGTGACAGCAGCACCGGACAGGACAGAGCGGCGGGTGGCGTGAGGCATCGGTAACGTCCTTGCGCGAGTAGGTAATCGAATGCAAGGCAATTCCTACCACCTCGGACGCAACTTGGCGGCGCCTTCCGTCAAGCAGCCAGATGCTTCTTCTTGACCGGCTTGCCGTCGAGGGTCACCAGACGGCGCTTCTTGACCGTCATCCCCTCGGGCAGGGTGCCTTCCTTGAGCATGCGGATCGGGCACCGCTTGCAGCGCGACTTCGACACGCAGCACTCCGTCTTGGGAGGCTTCCTCTTCTTGCCCACGCTCGAAGGGTAACAGCAGAGTTAGGCGAGCCTTACTTCCACGAGCGACGCCACCTCGCTGGCACAGCCCCAGCTCAACGTCACGCCGGCGCCGCCATGGCCGTAGCAGTGCACCACTCGCCCCTCGCGCTCCAGCCGGACCGAGGGCCGGGCCGGGCGGAGGCCGACCAGATGGGCCCTGACCTCGGAGTTCGCGATCCCCGGCACGGCCGCGGTGGCGTCTGCCAGGATCCGCTCAGCCGTACGCGGGTCCGGGCTCTGGTCCCAGGCGTGCGGCACCGAGGTACCTCCGACGACGGTGTCGCCGCCGCGCGGGAAGACGTAGGAGGGGGCGTCGCCCTCGGCCTCCAGCCACTCCTCGGTGGCGCCCGGCCCGAGGACGACGACCTGTCCCTGCACCGGGTAGAGGCTGGTGTCGCCGACCAGCTCCCGCGAGCCGAGGCCGGTCGCGTTGACCACGACATCGGCGTCCAGACTCGCCAGGTCGTCGACGGTTCCGGTCGTGATGCTCCCGCCGGCCTCGGTGACCTGCCGCTCGAGCCAGGGCAGGTAGACCGGCATCTCGGCGATCGGGGCGGTGAACTCGGCGCGGTCCTCGGTGATCGTCAGGTCGGTGAGCGGTGCGGCCCACCACAGGTCGGCCTCGGGGTTGTGCTGAGCGCCGTGCACCATGCGTACGCCGGCCTCCGGCTCCTCCTCGGCGAGCCGGGCGAGCTCACGGAAGGTCTCGGCCGCCCAGGCCGTCACCCGGTCGCGCGGCTCGGCCAGGTAGGGGAACCAGAACCCGCCGGCCACGGCCGAGGTGGTCCCGCTCGTCCGCTCGCGTCCGATCACGCTGACCTCATGACCGGCTTCCAGCAGCCGTACCGCGCACGAGAGCCCGATGACTCCGGCTCCGACCACTGTTACTCGCATGCGCGGCAGGCTACTAGGAAGGATCACTGGGCGAGGCGGCGAGCCAGCACCGGGATGACGATGGTGACGACCGCGCTGGCGACGACCGTGGCACCGAGGCCATGGAGCCAGACAGCCTTGCGGGCGGCGGCGCGGGTCGAGCGGGTGGTCTGCTGGGCGGTGGTGATCGTGGACATCTCGTACTCCCGTGAGGTGGCGGGAGGCGCTGTCCGCCTCCCTCTGCCCCTTTCACGAATGGCCACGCACCGGGATCGACACGGCTCCCGAACTTTCCGGGAGCCGTGTCGATCCTCGGCTCAGGAGAGGCCCGTCAGGAGAGGTCGTTCGCCTTGCGGATGACCTCGACGATGTCGGCCATGATCTCGGTGAGGCTGAAGTCCTTGGGCGTGTAGACCGCCGCGACCCCCGACTCGATCAGCGTCCTGGCGTCGGACTCGGGCACGATCCCGCCCACGATGACGGGTACGTCACCGAGCCCCGCCTCGCGCAGCCCGTCGACCACCGACGGCACGAGCGACATGTGCGAGCCGGAGAGGATGGAGAGCCCGACGACGTGTACGTCCTCGGCGACCGCCGCGGCGACGATCTGCTCCGGGGTGAGCCGGATGCCCTGGTAGATGACCTCGAAGCCGGCGTCACGGGCCCGGACGGCGACCTGCTCGGCGCCGTTCGAGTGACCGTCCAGGCCCGGCTTGCCGACGAGCATGCGCAGCTTGACGCCGAGCTCCTCGCCGGTGGCCTTCACCCGGTCACGTACGGCGGACAGCTCGGCGCCGGCCTCCGCGGCACCGACGGCGCCGGAGACGCCGGTGGGAGCCCGGAACTCGCCGAAGACCTCGCGCAGGGTACCGGCCCACTCCCCCGTGGTCGCGCCCGCGCGGGCGGCAGCCAAGGTGGCCTCCATCAGGTTGGCGTCGGTCTTCGCGGCGGCGGCCAGAGCGGCCAGCGCCTCGGACACGGCCGTCTCGTCACGCTCGGCCTTCCAGGCGTCGAGGGAGGCCTTGGCGGCCTCCTCGGCGCGGGGATCGGCGACCATGATCGCGGCGTCCAGGTCGGCGGTCAGCGGGCTCGGCTCGGTGGTGGTGAACTTGTTGACCCCGACGATGATCTCGTCGCCGGACTCGATCGCGGCGCGTCGGCGCGCGTGCGACGAGACCAGCTCGGACTTCATGTAGCCGGTGTCGACCGCGGCGATCGCGCCGCCCATTGCCTGGACCCGGTCGATCTCCTCCTTGGCGCCCGCGACGAGCTCGGCCACCTTGGCCTCGACGACCGGCGAGCCGTCGAAGAGGTCGCCGTACTCGAGCAGGTCTGACTCGTAGGCCAGCACCTGCTGCAGGCGCAGCGACCACTGCTGGTCCCACGGACGCGGAAGGCCGAGCGCCTCGTTCCAGGCGGGCAGCTGCACCGCGCGCGCCCGCGCGTTCTTGGACAGCGTCACGGCGAGCATCTCCAGCACGATGCGCTGGACGTTGTTCTCCGGCTGCGCCTCGGTCAGGCCGAGGGAGTTGACCTGTACGCCGTAGCGGAACCGGCGCATCTTCGGGTCCTCGACCCCGTAGCGCTCCCGGGTGATCTCGTCCCACAGCTCGACGAAGGCGCGCATCTTGCACATCTCCTCGACGAACCGCACGCCCGCGTTGACGAAGAACGAGATCCGGCCGACGACCTTGCCGAAGTCCTCCTCGGAGACCTGGCCGGAGGCCTTGACCTGGTCGAGGACCGCGATCGCGGTGCACATCGCGTACGCGATCTCCTGCACCGGCGTCGCCCCGGCCTCCTGCAGGTGGTAGCTGCAGATGTTGATCGGGTTCCACTTGGGGATCTGGTGGACCGTGTATGCGATCATGTCGCCGATCAGCCGCAGGGAGTGCTCCGGCGGGAAGACGTACGTCCCCCGGGAGAGATACTCCTTGATGATGTCGTTCTGGGTGGTGCCGGCCAGCTTGGCGGCCACCTCGGCAGGGTCCATGCCGGGGTTCTGCTCCTCGGCGGCGACCTGATACATCGCGAGCAGCCACATGGCGGTCGCGTTGATCGTCATCGAGGTGTTCATCTCGGTGAGGGGGATCTGGTCGAAGAGCTTGCGCATCTCGCCCATGTGCATGATCGGCACGCCGACCTTGCCGACCTCGCCGCGGGCGAGGACGCTGTCGGGGTCGTAGCCGGTCTGCGTGGGCAGGTCGAAGGCGACCGAGAGACCGGTCTGGCCCTTGGCGAGGTTGTTGCGATAGAGCTCGTTGGACGCCTCGGCGGTCGAGTGGCCGGCGTACGTCCGCATCAGCCAGGAGCGATCCTTCGCCGGGCGGCTCTGCTCGGAAGGCGTGGTGTCCGTCATAAGAGGCATGCTAGCCCCTCGGTTACCGATCAGTAACCGGGTCCGGTGTGGAAGATGTCACTCACCGGGCCGGTCTTTTACCCACTGCGCGCTAAGCGATGAGCGGTGAGTTCTCCACCTCGAGAACACGATAGAGCCTGGAGAGGTGGAGCATCCGGCGCACCGCGGGCGTGCAGCCCTGCAGAGTGAGGCGCCGACCCTCGGCATGGGCCTGCCGGGTCGCGACGGCGAGCAGCTTCAGCGCCGTCACATCGGCACTGTTCACCCCGGAGACGTCGAGGACGACATCACCCTCCACCGAGTCGAGATGGTCATAGATCACGCTGCGTGCCATCCAGGTGCTGCGTACGTCGAAATCTCCGTTCAGCACCAGCGTCGGCCCGTCGATCAAGATCTCCATGCCCTGCCTCCATCCCCCAGGAAGTGGATTGCCCTACACAAGCTCTACGCATTCATGACGCTCCCTCTCGCCCACTATGACGCGCGGCCGCTCCGATTGGTTGCACCTCACCAGCCTCATTCGTCACTCTTGTCCCAATTTTCTGTCAATTGACCACGTTCGCCGAAAGTGGGCCGTCCGAATAGGCTCAACGCATGGTCAACCTGACGCGCATCTACACCCGCACCGGCGACGCCGGTGAGACCCGGCTCGGCGACATGAGCCTGACCGCCAAGACCGATCTGCGGCTGGAGGCGTACGCGACGACCGACGAGGCCGGGGCTGCGATCGGTGTCGCGCTGGCTCACGGCGGCATCGACAAGGACGTCGTGAAGGTGCTGACGACCGTCCAGAACGACCTCTTCGACGTCGGCGCCGACCTCTCGACCCCTGTCGTGGCCGACCCCGAGTATCCCCCGCTCCGTGTCGAGCAGGCCTACATCGACCGGCTCGAGGCCTGGTGCGACGACTACAACGAGCCCCTGGAGAAGCTCCGCTCGTTCATCCTCTCCGGCGGCACAGTGGCCGCAGCCCATCTCCACGTGGCCCGCACCGTCGTGCGCCGCGCAGAGCGGGCGGCCTGGGCTGCATACGAGGTCCACGGCGAGACGATGAACAAGCTCGCCCTGACCTACCTCAACCGCCTCAGCGACCTGCTCTTCATCCTCGCCCGGCACGCCAACCGCGAGCAGGGCGACGTCCTGTGGGTGCCGGGCGGCGAGCGCTGACCAAGCCTCACAGCCAGCCGCGACGCCCCGCCTCGTAGCCGAGCTGGAGGCGGGTGTCGACCCGCGCGCGGTCCATCATCTGGCGCACCCGCCGCTGGACCGTACGCAGCGACAGCCCGAGCTGCGCCCCGATGGAGGCGTCGGTCAGGCCAGCGAGCAGTAGCGAGAGCACCTTGGTGTCCAAGGGCTCGAGGCGATCTGCGGCCGTCTCGACCGTGCCTTCGGGCGTCGCGACCAGCTTGGGCGCCGAGGTCCAGATCAGGTCGAAGAGGGCGATGATCGCGTCGAGGAGCCCGCTGGGGTGGAGCAGCAGCGCGTCCTGGACCGTGTTGTGCTCACTGTTCATCAATGGGATCAGGGCGATCTCCCGGTCGACGATGAAGGCGCGCAGCGGCACCGACGGCACCACCCGCAGCTCGATCCCGATCTCGAGGCCGGAGTCGATGGTCTCGTAGATGCCGGGGGTGTCGAAGACGGAGCGCTCGAGGACGATGTCGTGCCTGACCCCGCGTT
>JALZDD010000593.1 GCA_030862715.1 Actinomycetota bacterium
CGCCCATCCGGGGTGAGGCGCCGAAGGAGCAAACCTCCCCAGAATCTCTCAGGCCCAATGACCGCTGTGGTGAGGCGACCTCTGGAAAGACAGGATCCGCTGGATCCTGCACCCACGGTGCAAATCGTCCCTTTCGGGCGGTGAAGCTCTCAGGTAGCGATGACAGAGCGGGGAGGTCACCCGTCCACGGGTGCCGCGGCTGTCGGCACCCATCAGCAGGGAGCCTCCCGCACATGACCTCACCTGTCCCTACCCCTCTGCATGAGATCCACCAGGCGCTCGGTGCCTCGTTCACCGACTTCGCCGGCTGGAACATGCCGGTCCGCTACGGCTCGGAGACCGCCGAGCACAATGCCGTACGCACCACCGCGGGCCTCTTCGACCTGTCCCACATGGGCGAGATCGAGGTGACCGGCCCCGAGGCGGGACGCGCCCTCGACCGCGCCCTGGTCGGTCGGCCGTCGAAGATCGGCATCGGCCGCGCCCGCTATTCGATGATCTGCGCCGAGGACGGCGGCATCATCGACGACCTGGTCGTCTACCGGCTCGAGCAGGAGCGCTACCTGGTCGTCGCCAACGCGAGCAACGTCCACGTGGTCGCGCCGGCTCTGGTCGAGCGTGCCGAGGGTTACGACGCCGTGGTCCGCGACGCCTCCACGGAGTGGGCGCTGATCGCGGTCCAGGGTCCCGCCTCGGCGGCGATCGTCGCCGCTCTGACCGACCTGGACGTCCCGTCCCTGAAGTACTACGCCATCGACGCCGGCACGGTCGCCGGGATCGACGTCCTGCTCGCCCGCACCGGCTACACCGGCGAGGACGGCTTCGAGATCTACTGCGCGCCCTCGTCGGCCGCTGCTGTCTGGGAGGCGATCACCGAGGCAGGTACGCCGCACGGGCTGCAGCCCGCCGGGCTCGCCTGTCGCGACACCCTCCGTCTCGAGGCCGGCATGCCGCTCTACGGTCACGAGCTGAGCCGCGAGACGACGCCTTTCGAGGCTGGCCTCGGCCGGGTCGTCTCCTTCGACAAGCCCGACGGCTTCGTCGGTGACGCCGCCCTGGCCGTACGCCGCGACGAGGGCCCGCGCAGCGTGCTCGTCGGCCTGGTGGCCGCCGGACGCCGCTCCCCGCGGGCCGGCTACGCCGTCGTGGATCCGGCCACCGGCGACGAGATCGGCACCGTCACCAGCGGCTCCCCGTCGCCGACCCTCGGACGTCCCATCGCGATGGCGTCCGTCAGACCCGACCTGGCTGCCGCCGGCACCAAGGTCCACGTCGACGTGCGCGGCAGCCGCGAGGACGCCGAGATCGTCGACCTTCCCTTCTACTCCAAGAAATGAGCACTGCCATGAGCAACCCGACCAACCTGTCGTACACCGCCGAGCACGAGTGGATCGAGACCCGCGGCGACGTCGCGCGCGTCGGCGTCACCGCCTTCGCCACCGAGGCGCTGGGCGACATCGTCTTCGTCGAGCTGCCTGAGGTGGGCACCAAGATCACCGGGGGAGAGAGCTGCGGCGAGCTGGAGTCGACGAAGTCCGTCAGCGACCTCTTCGCGCCCGCCGACGGAGAGATCCTCGAGATCAACTCGGCCGTCGTCGAGGATCCCGCGCTGATCAACAGCGACCCGTTCGGTGCCGGCTGGCTCTTCGAGATGCGTGTCTCTGGCGCTCCCGACCTGCTCGACGCCGCGGCCTATGACGCTCTGATCGAGGAGTGAACCGTCGTGACCGCTGACCTCAGCGGTGCTCCGACGCCGGTCGTGGCGATGACCTTGAGCACCTTCGACCTGTACTCGATCGGGATCGGGCCGTCCTCCTCGCACACCGTCGGACCGATGCGGGCCGCGAAGATCTTCGTCGACGGCCTCGTCGAGGACGGGCAGCTGGACGCGGTCACGCGGGTGACGGCCGAGCTGTTCGGGTCGCTCGGCGCGACCGGTCACGGGCACGGCTCGGAGGGGGCGGTGCTGCTCGGCCTCGAGGGGGAGGAGCCGGCGACCGTCGACACCCGAGCCTCGTCCGGGCGGGTGGCGGCCATCCGCGAGCGAGGCGAGCTGTCGCTGGGCGGTCACCGGCCGATCCGCTTCGACGGCGACACCGACCTGGTGATGCATCGACGCAAGAGCCTGCCGGGCCACCCCAACGGGATGGTGTTCACCGCCTACGGCGCCCCAGGGCAGGTGAACCGCGAGCGGACCTACTACTCCGTCGGCGGCGGCTTCGTGGTCGACGAGCACGCGTCCGGCGCCGCCCGGATCGTGCCCGACCACTCGCGCGTCCGGTTCCCCTTCACCACCGGCGCCGAGCTGCTCAGCACCTGCGAACGCGAGGGGTTCCGGGTCTCCGACCTCATGCGCGCCAACGAGCTGACCTGGCGTACGCACGACGAGATCCGCGCCGGGCTCCTGGAGATCTGGCGGGTGATGGCCGACTGCGTGCAGGCCGGCTGCGACCGTGATCCGGTCAGCGACGGCGTACTTCCTGGGGGTCTGCGGGTCCCGCGCCGGGCGCCGCTGCTCTACCGCGACCTGGCGTCCGGAGCCGGCGCCCAGGACCCCTTCCGGGTCATGGACTGGGTCAACCTGTTCGCCCTGGCGGTCAACGAGGAGAACGCGTCGGGCGGCCGGGTCGTCACCGCTCCCACCAACGGCGCGGCCGGCATCGTGCCCGCGGTCCTGCACTACTGGGTACGTTTCGTGGCGCCGGCCGCCGGCCTCGACGAGGCCGCGATCGAGGACGGCATCGTCCGCTTCCTGCCCACCGCAGCCGCCATCGGGATCCTGTGCAAGACGAACGCCTCGATCTCCGGCGCCGAGGTCGGCTGCCAGGGCGAGGTCGGCTCGGCCTGCGCGATGGCAGCCGGCGCCCTCTGCGAGGTGCTGGGCGGTTCCCCGGAGCAGGTCGAGAACGCCGCCGAGGTCGGCATCGAGCACAACCTCGGCCTCACCTGTGACCCGGTCGGCGGGCTGGTGCAGATCCCGTGCATCGAACGCAACGCCATCGCCAGCGTGAAGGCCATCAACGCCGCCCGCCTCGCCCTCAACGGCGACGGTTCCCACAAGGTCAGCCTGGACAAGGCGCTGAAGACGATGCGCGAGACCGGGGCCGACATGAAGGTCAAGTACAAGGAGACCTCCCGCGGCGGCCTCGCGGTCAACGTCATCGAGTGCTGAGCCGGGAGGGCTGCGTCGGTGCCGTCGCATGAAGTCGTCGTTCACGGGTACCGCTCCGAGCGTCGACATTCATCCTGCGTGCCACTAGAGGTGACGATGTTCAGCCAGCCATCTGCACC
>JALZDD010000594.1 GCA_030862715.1 Actinomycetota bacterium
CGCCCATCCGGGGTGAGGCGCCGAAGGAGCAAACCTCCCCAGAATCTCTCAGGCCCAATGACCGCTGTGGTGAGGCGACCTCTGGAAAGACAGGATCCGCTGGATCCTGCACCCACGGTGCAAATCGCCCCTCGGGCGGTGAAGCTCTCAGGTAGCGATGACAGAGCGGGGAGGTCACCCGTCCAGGGGTGCCGCGGCTGTCGGCACCCATCAGCAGGGAGCCTCCCGCATATGACCTCACCCGTCCCTACCCCTCTGCATGAGATCCACCAGGCGCTCGGTGCCTCGTTCACCGACTTCGCAGGCTGGAACATGCCGGTGCGTTACGGCTCGGAGACCGCCGAGCACCATGCCGTACGCACTACCGCAGGCCTCTTCGACCTGTCCCACATGGGCGAGATCGAGGTGACCGGCCCCGAGGCGGGACGCGCCCTCGACCGCGCCCTGGTCGGTCGGCCGTCGAAGATCGGCATCGGCCGCGCTCGCTATTCGATGGTCTGCGCCGAGGACGGCGGCATCATCGACGACCTGGTCGTCTACCGGCTCGATCAGGAGCGCTACCTGGTCGTCGCCAACGCGAGCAACGTCCACGTCGTCGCGCCGGCTCTGGTCGAGCGGGCCGAGGGGTACGACGCCGTGGTCCGCGACGCCTCGGCGGAGTGGGCGCTGATCGCGGTCCAGGGACCGGCCTCGGCGACGATCGTCGCGGCCCTGACCGACCTGGACGTCCCGTCCTTGAAGTACTACGCGATCGACGCCGGCGCGGTCGCCGGAGTCGACGTCCTGCTCGCGCGCACCGGCTACACCGGCGAGGACGGCTTCGAGATCTACTGCGCACCCTCGTCGGCCGCCGCCGTCTGGGAGGCGATCACCGAGGCAGGTACGCCGCACGGCCTGCAGCCCGCCGGGCTCGCCTGCCGCGACACCCTCCGGCTCGAGGCCGGCATGCCGCTCTACGGTCACGAGCTGAACCGAGAGAAGACGCCTTTCGAGGCCGGCCTCGGCCGGGTCGTCTCCTTCGACAAGCCCGACGGCTTCGTCGGCGATGCCGCCCTGGCCGTACGCCGCGACGAGGGTCCGCGCAGCGTGCTCGTCGGCCTGGCGGCCGCCGGTCGCCGTTCTCCTCGGGCCGGCTACGCCGTCGTGGATCCGGCCACCGGCGACGAGATCGGCGCCGTCACCAGCGGCTCCCCGTCGCCGACGCTCGGTCGTCCCATCGCGATGGCGTACGTCAGGCCTGACCTCGCCTCCGCCGGCACCAAGGTCCAGGTCGTCGTGCGCGGCAGCCGCGAGGACGCCGAGATCGTCGACCTTCCCTTCTACTCCAAGAAATGAGCACCGCCATGAGCAACCCGACCAACCTGTCGTACACCGCCGAGCACGAGTGGATCGAGACCCGCGGAGATGTCGCGCGCGTCGGCGTCACCGCCTTCGCCACCGAGGCGCTGGGCGACATCGTCTTCGTCGAGCTGCCCGAGGTGGGCACCAAGATCACCGGGGGAGAGAGCTGCGGCGAGCTGGAGTCGACGAAGTCCGTCAGCGACCTCTTCGCGCCCGCCGACGGCGAGATCCTCGAGATCAACTCGGCGGTCGTCGAGGATCCGGCGCTGATCAACAGCGACCCGTTCGGCGCCGGCTGGCTCTTCGAGATGCGTGTCTCGGGCGCGCCCGAGCTGCTCGACGCCGCGGCGTACGACGCTTTGATCGAGGAGTGAAACGTCGTGACCGCTCCTGCTGAAGCGGAGCCCGAAGCGATGGGTGTTGTCAGCGGCGCCCCGGCCCCGGTCGTGGCGATGACCTTGAGCACCTTCGACCTGTACTCGATCGGGATCGGGCCGTCCTCCTCCCACACCGTCGGACCGATGCGGGCGGCGAAGATCTTCGTCGACGGCCTGGTCGAGGATGCGCAGCTGGATGCGGTCACGCGGGTGAAGGCCGAGCTGTTCGGGTCGCTCGGCGCGACCGGGCACGGGCACGGCTCGGAAGGCGCGGTGCTGCTCGGCCTCGAGGGGGAGGAGCCGGCGACCGTCGACACCCGAGCCGCCTCCGGGCGGGTGGCGGCCATCCGCGAGCGCGGAGAGCTGTCGCTCGGCGGTCACACGCCGATCCGCTTCGACGGCAACACCGACCTGGTGATGCATCGGCGCAAGAGCCTGCCGGGCCACCCCAACGGCATGGTCTTCACCGCCTACGACGCCTCAGGGCAAGTGAGCCGTGAGCGGACCTACTACTCCGTCGGCGGCGGCTTCGTGGTCGACGAGCACGCGTCCGGCGCGGCGCGGATCGTGCCCGACCACTCACGCGTCCGGTTTCCCTTCACCACCGGTGCCGAGCTGCTCAGCACCTGCGAGCGCGAGGGGTTCCGGGTCTCCGACCTGATGCGCGCCAACGAGCTGACCTGGCGTACGCACGACGAGATCCGCGCCGGTCTCCTGGAGATCTGGCGGGTGATGGCCGACTGCGTGCAGGCCGGCTGCGACCGTGATCCGGTCAGCGACGGCGTACTTCCTGGGGGTCTGCGGGTCCCGCGCCGGGCGCCGCTGCTCTGCCGCGACCTGGCGTCCGGAGTCGGCGCCCAGGACCCGTTCCGGGTCATGGACTGGGTCAACCTGTTCGCCCTGGCGGTCAACGAGGAGAACGCCTCGGGCGGCCGGGTCGTCACCGCTCCCACCAACGGCGCGGCCGGCATCGTGCCCGCCGTCCTGCACTACTGGGTACGTTTCGTAGCGCCGGCCACCGGCCTGGACGAGGCCGAGATCGAGGACGGCATCGTCCGCTTCCTGCTCACCGCGGCCGCCATCGGCATCCTGTGCAAGACGAACGCCTCGATCTCCGGCGCCGAGGTCGGCTGCCAGGGCGAGGTCGGCTCCGCCTGCTCGATGGCCGCGGGCGCGCTCGCCGAGGTGCTCGGCGGCTCCCCGGAGCAGGTCGAGAACGCCGCCGAGATCGGCATGGAGCACAACCTGGGCCTGACCTGCGACCCGGTCGGCGGCCTCGTCCAGATCCCGTGCATCGAGCGCAACGGCATGGCGGCGGTGAAGGCCGTGACGGCCGCCCGCATGGCCCTGCGCGGCGACGGACGCCACCATGTCTCCCTCGACAAGGTCATCAAGACCATGAAGGAGACCGGTGCCGACATGAAGGTGAAGTACAAGGAGACCGCCCGTGGGGGCCTCGCCGTCAATGTCATCGAGTGCTGAGGGAGGCGGCGCAGCGGTGCTCATCGACACGTTCGGCCGCGTCGCCACCGACC
>JALZDD010000665.1 GCA_030862715.1 Actinomycetota bacterium
ATGTGGCCGACGCAGAGGCCCGTGGTTCCTCCTGAGAACCGGCCGTCGGTGATCAGCAGGACATCCTTCCCGAGACCAGCGCCCTTGATGGCTCCCGTGATGGCAAGCATCTCCCGCATGCCCGGGCCGCCCTTCGGGCCCTCATTGCGAATGACCACGACGTCGCCCGCGACGATGAGCCCCGCTTCAAGGGCGTCCATCGCGGCCCGCTCACCGTCGAAGACTCGGGCAGTCCCGCGGAAGACGGTGTCGTCGAAGCCGGCTGTCTTGACGACAGCGCCCTCGGGGGCGAGCGAGCCCTTCAGGATGGTGAGACCACCGGTGCGGTGGATCGGACGCTCGAAGGAGTGGATCACGTCGTCGTCGAGCGCGGGCGGGCTCAGTTCGGCGAGGTTCTGCGCCATGGTCTTCCCGGTCACCGTGAGGCAGTCTCCGTGGAGCAGGCCCGCGTCCAGGAGCGCCTTCATCACGACCGGGATCCCGCCGATCTTGTCGACATCGTTCATGACGTACTTGCCATATGGCTTGAGGTCGGCGAGGTGGGGGACCTTTTCTCCGATCCGGGTGAAGTCGTCGAGAGTCAGGTCGACCTCAGCCTCGTTGGCGATGGCCAACAGGTGCAGTACGGCGTTGGTGGAACCGCCGAGTGCCATCACGACGGCGATGGCGTTCTCGAAGGCCTCCTTGGTCATGATCTGGCGCGCGGTGATGCCGCTGCGCAGCATCCCGACCACCGCTTCGCCCGAGCGGTGGGCGAAGCCGTCGCGTCGTCGGTCGACCGCGGGCGGCGCGGCCGAGCCGGGCAACGACATGCCAAGCGCCTCAGCGACAGCAGCCATCGTGTTGGCGGTGTACATACCCCCGCAGGCGCCCTCGCCAGGACAGATCGCCTTCTCGATGCGGGTGACCTCATCGCGACTCATCTTCCCGGCGATACATGCCCCGACCGCCTCGAAGGCGTCGATGATCGTGACGTCGCGGCCGTCGACCTGCCCGGGCATGGTCGAGCCGGCGTAGAGGAAGACCGAGGCGAGATCAAGCCGAGCAGCCGCCATCAACATGCCGGGCAACGACTTGTCACAGCCCGCGAGCAGCACGGAGGCGTCGAGCCTCTCGGCGCTCATCACGGTCTCGACCGAGTCGGCGATGATCTCGCGGGAGACCAGCGAGAAGTGCATGCCCTCGTGGCCCATCGAGATTCCGTCGGAGACGGAGATGGTGCCGAACTCCAGCGGATAGCCGCCGGCCGCGTGAACGCCGTTCTTCACCGCCTTTGCGAGCCGGTCGAGGGACAGGTTGCAGGGGGTGATCTCGTTCCACGACGATGCGACGCCGATCTGCGGCTTTGCGAAGTCGTCGTCTCCGAGGCCGACGGCCCGCAACATGCCTCGGGCAGCGGTGGCTTCCAGGCCATCGGTGACGGCGCGCGACCTGGGCTTGATGTCAGGTGTGTCGGGGCTGAGTGGGTTCACATGTACGAGGCTAACCGTGCGGTGACCTCGACGCCGGTCGGCAACGCCTCGATGTACTCCTCGCTCGGCCCGAAGTCCGGGTCCGCGTGCAGCTCGACGCACGTCGCCCGGTGGGTGAGGTCGAGGATGGCCACTTTGTTGGCGCCGGTGCGCCAGAGGGGAGCGGGGGCGTAGAGGCGGCGCTGGGGGCCGCGGCTCCACAGCCTGCCGAGCAGCGTGCCGTTGAGCCAGACGAACCGGTCTCCGTCACCGGGGGTCGCGAGCCAGCCATCGGCGGGGCCGTCGACCTCGATGACGGCATGGGCGACGGCGTCGAGGTCGTCACCGTCCCAGCGGTCGAGGGGTGCGAGACGGTGGTCCCAGCCGTGGACGAGGCGTCGGTCGACCTGGACGCCGCCGAGGATCCCTTTGTGCTCACCGAGCAGCGGGCCGTAGTTGACGCGGCCGAGCGCCTCGACGACCAGGGTCAGCTCGGCGACAGCACCGAGGCCGGGAAGCGTCAGCACCGCGGCTTCGGCGTCGTCGCGCTCGAGCAGGCCGAGGAGGCGCCCGTCCAGGAAGACGTACGCCCTGTCGTGCAGGCCGCGCACGGTGAGATGGACGTCGTGGCTGGGGAGCGTGACCGTGGAGCGGTACGTCACCAGGCCGGTGTCGACGCCGAGCTCCTCGAAGCTCAGCGGCTGAGCCGCGCGCGTCGCCGGCCCGCGGGTCATCAGGGACAGGAGGTCGGCGCCGGGGGGCACCGGAGCGGCGGAGAACGCGTGACGGGCACCAGTCGGCGGCAGCGCGGGGAGCCCGTCGACCGTGCGCCCAGTCGCGGGCGCCAGGATGTCGCGGTGGAGCCGGAACTTCTCCGAGACCCGGCCGTCCTCACCGATCGGCGCGTCGGAGTCGTAGCTCGTGACGGTGGGCTGGATGCGGCGACCGTCGTGGTTGGCGCCTGCCCAGAGGCCGAAGTTGGTGCCGCCGTGCGCCATGTAGACGCTGACCGAGCCGCCGAGATCGACGATCTCGCGCAGCGTCGAGGCGGCGCTCGCGGGGGAGCGTACGTGGTGGTTCTCGCCCCAGTGGTCGAACCAGCCGTTCCAGAACTCGGCGCACAGGAAGGGCTCGCCGGGCCGTCGCGACCGCAGCATCGCGTAGGCCTCCTCGGCGCGACTTCCGAAGGTCGCGGCAGCGAGCGTTCCCTCGACCATGCCGGCGTCGAGCATGACCTCGGTCGGGCCGTCGGCGGTGTAGAGGAGTTCGGTGATGCCGCGGTCGAGGAGCCCAAGCCGGAGCCAGGTGAGGTGGGCGGCGTCGTCGCCGAAGGAGCCGTACTCGTTCTCCACCTGCACGGCCACGACCGGCCCGCCGTGAGCGGCCTGGAGCGGGACGAGGTGGGGGAGCAGGATGTCGAACCAGCGTGAGACGGCGTCCTGGTAGACCGGATCGCTGCTGCGCGGCGCCCGGGTGCGTGCGGTCAGCCACGACGGCAGCCCGCCGTTGGTCCACTCGGCGCAGATGTAGGGGCCGGGGCGCACGATCACGTCGACCCCGAAGTCGCCGGCGATCGTGACGAAGCGGGCCAGGTCGCGGGGCCTGGTGAAGTCCGGGGAGCCCTCGTCCTGCTCGTGGAAGTTCCAGGCGACGTAGGTGTCGATCGTGTTGAACCCGGTGGCGGCGACCCGGCGCAGCCGGTCCTCCCACAGGTCCGGGTGGATTCGGAAGTAGTGGATGGACCCGGAGAGGATCCGGTGGGGGAGGCCACCCTTGAGAAACTCGCCGTCCTGCCAGGTCAGAGTGGGGGCATGACGGGGTGCCTTCGCTGCATTCACGCCGACCAGGGTAGGTGCCGAGGTGACAAGTTCTGCACATTCGAGAGGAAATACGCGCAAGAATTTGCAGGATGAGGATGCTCTTCGTCCGCGCCTTGGAGAGCCGGAACTGCGTAGGCTGTCCGGGACGCAGGAAGGGGCCCTATGAGGCAACAGCGACTCAACCAGCTGCTCGAGCTGATCAGCGAGCACGGGCACGTGTCGATCGCGGAGGTGGAGAGCGCGCTCGGTGTCTCGGCGGCGACCTCCCGCCGCGACATCGGGCACCTCGCCGACCAGCGGCTGGTCACCCGGACACATGGCGGCGCGACCGCGCTCGGCTCGGCGTACGAGCTGCCGCTGCAGTACAAGATCGGCCGCCAGGCCGACGCGAA
>JALZDD010000680.1 GCA_030862715.1 Actinomycetota bacterium
TGGCGGTGGCGAGGTCGCTGCTTGCAGGGCACAAGGTCCTGGTTCTGGATGAACCTTTGGCTCATCTGGACACCGCGACCGCCGCGTCGCTGGCGCGTGAGGTGCTCGCGCGGGAGGATGGCTCGACAGCTGGCGCAGAGACCGGCACAGAGCCAGGCGCAGAGCCTGGTCCGCATGGCGGCACGAAAACCGTACTGTGGATGACTCACACATCGACCGGACTGGGGCTGACCGATACCGTGGTCTCCCTTCAACGAATGGGGGAAGTGAGACGGTGTTGACCGAGACAAGGACGATCCGGGTCTACCTGCTCGACGACCACGAGGTCGTCCGCCAAGGGTTGACGACACTGCTCGACAGTCATGACGACATCGCCGTCGTCGGCCAGGGCGGCACCACCGCCCAGGCACGCGAGGACATCGACCGCCTCCAGCCGGACGTCTGCGTACTCGACGCGCGCCTGCCCGACGGCTCGGGGATCGAGGTGTGCCGTGAGGTCCGTGCGGCCTACCCGGACATGCTCGCGCTCATCCTGACCTCCTATGACGATGACGAGGCCCTCTTCTCGGCGATCATGGCCGGTGCCAAGGGGTACGTCCTCAAGGACATCCGCGGCAACGACCTGGTCGAGGCGATCCGCACCGTCTCCGGCGGCGGCTCGCTGCTCGACCCGCTGATGACCGCGAAGGTCATGGAGAAGATGCGCAACCCCGATGGCGAGTCGCCGCAGATGCAGGCGCTCACGCCCCAGGAGAAGCGCCTGCTCGCGCTCATCGGCGAGGGCCTGACCAACCGCGAGATCGCCGGCCGGATGTTCCTGGCCGAGAAGACGGTCAAGAACTACGTCTCCAGCATCCTGGCCAAGCTCGGTGTGCAGCGACGCACCCAGGCGGCACTGATGGCCAAGGAGCTCCTGCACCCCCGCCGGGGACAGTAGGAAATTCAGACCCCAGCGGTGATCGGCACCTGCCAGACGAGCTCGGTGCCGCTGGGGGAGCGGGGTCCGATCTCGAGCTGACCGCCGAGCTGGACCGCGCGACAGCGGGCGTTCTTCAGCCCGCTCTCCTCGGCCTCGTCGGGGACGCCGCCGCCGTCGTCGCGTACGACCAGCTTGACCTCGTCGTCCTGAAGGCTCAGCTCGATCTGGGCGCTGTGGGCCTGTGCGTGCCGGGCGAGGTTGGAGACCGCCTCGCGCAGCACCGGCAGCAGGTGGTTGCGGACCGAGTCGGGCACCGCGGTGTCGACCGGCCCGGTGATCTTGATCTCCGGGGTGAAGTCCATGACGCCCGCGTACTCCCGGACGACCTCGCGCACCTGCGCACGCAGCGAGGAGGCATCGTGGTTGCTGAGGTCGAAGATGGAGCCGCGTACGTCCTTGATGGTCTGGTCCAACGCGTCGACCTGCTCCGAGAGCCGCTTGGGCAGGTCCTCGACCCGCTGCGGGTTGCGGCCCAGGGTCTCGAGCTGGAGCCCGATCGCGAAGAGGCGCTGGATGACCACGTCGTGGAGGTCGCGGGCGATCCGGTCACGGTCGGTGATGACGGCGAGGTCGGCCCGGTCCTCGACCGCGCGGAGGCGATCCAGGGCGAGGGCGGCCTGGCCGGCGAAGCCGAAGAAGAGCTCGCGCTCGTGCTCGTCGTGGGCGGCGCTGGCCTTGTCGTAGATCGCCAGCAGCGCGCCGCGGCCGGCGAGCGAGGAGCGCACCGGAGCGACCACGACGTAGAGCCCGTCGACCTCGAGGTCCAGCGGCTCGACGATGCGACGGTCGATCAGGAGCGGGACCTTCTCGGTGACTGCGCGGACCCGTTCCTCCTGGCCGGGCGCGGCAGCGACGCCGGAGACGAGTCCGTGCTCGATGCGGGTGCCGGCACCGACCCCGATCGCGCGCATCAGCGGCAGCGCGGTCTCGCACATCCGCTCGAGGGCGACCAGGTGGTCCAGCGGCGGGGTCAGGGCGCGGCTGAGCTCGGCGCTCGCCTCGAGCCACCTGCGGCGCTGCTCGCTGAGCTCGAGCTCGCGCACCTTGTCGATCTGGGCGCCGGCGGCGCGTGCCAGGGCGACGACGAGCTGCTCGTCGTGGCTGGTGAACTCGGCGCCGCCGACCTTCTCGGACAGCAGCAGGTGGCCGAAGTCGCGGTCATCGATGCGCAGCGGCACCTCGATGAACTTGCGCTTGCCGGGGTCACCGGTACGCAGCGCGTGGCTGCCGCCGCCATCATGCGTGCGGGGTGAGACCAGCAGGAGAGGCTCAGGAGCGGTGATTCCTCTGGGCCGGGTCGTCGACGCCGGCTCGTCATCGTCGCCGCCGTCGTCTAGGCGAGCCCGGCGGCCCCGGCTCCTGCCCACGACCTGCAGCGTCGGCTCCTGCTGGTGACCGTAGGTGATCAGGTCCTGCAGGTCACCGTCGGGACTGAGGACGCCGAGGGCGCCGTAGCTTGCCCCGGTCAGCTCGCAGGCGGAGCGGGTGATTCTCTCCAGCATGGCGCTCAGGTCGAGCTCGCTCGACATCGCGATGACCGCGTCCAAGAGCGAGCGCGCCGATGGCTCCAGACCGGTCAGGTCCTCGGTCGCGTCAGTGGTCACCTGTCAGAGTCTGTCGTGCTGGACCCAGTCGCGTCCACATATCGGCAACAGTTTCTCTACTGTCTGCCTCAAACACACGCGAATGCTTGCGTTTGGTCATTGACTCGCGATCTCGCCGTCGACGTAGAACCACCGTCCGGCACGCACCTCGAACCGGCTGTGCTCGGCGAGCACTCCGTCGCCCGAGGGCGCCTGGTAGGACGCCCGGAACGCCACCCAGCCGTGGGTGTCGTCATCGAGCCCGGAACCCTCGATCTCCAGCCCCGTCCACGTCAGCTTCGGGTCGGGTGCGGCCACGCCCAGGTCGTCGGGGCGGGTCCCGGGATGCCAGGTGCGGAAGATGTAGTCCCAGTCGCCGAGGGCGTACGCCGCGTAGCGGCTGCGCATCAGCTCCTCCGGAGTCTCGGCCAGGGCGCCGCCACGGTGCAGCCGGTGGCAGCACATCGCGTAGCGCCGCCCGCTGCCGCACGGGCACTCCTGAGGCAGGGGCGAACCGATGGCGGTGCGGCCGAAGGGAGACATGCGCCCCATTGTGTACCGGAAAGGGCTCATTCTCGTCGTAGGCCCGGAGCGCCCCGTCTATTGTGTGGGGGTGGCTCTCAGGCGCAAGCGGCTCGGGACGGCGGGGGTGCATCGGTGACGGATGTGAACATCTGTCTGCTGGGACCTCTGATCGTCACGCGCGCGGGCGAGCCCGTGGAGGTCCCGGGACGACGCCCACGGACGCTGCTGTCATTGCTGGCCCTGGAGGCCGGCACCCCGGTCTCCGCCGACCTGCTCGCCGACCGGATCTGGGGTGAGGAGCTCCCCGACAACCCGCGCGGCAGCCTGCACACCTACATCGGGCGGCTGCGTCGCGTGCTCGGCAAGGAGGTCGTACGCCGCGCCGCCGGCGGCTACATCCTCGACCTGCCGCGCTCCTCGGTGGACGCGCTCGCCTTCATCGACCTGCTCGACGCGGCCGAGGGCCCGGAGGCCTACGACCGGCTCGAGGA
>JALZDD010000700.1 GCA_030862715.1 Actinomycetota bacterium
CCTCACACCCGTCGGGATCGATGAGATCCTGACGCAGGTTCGGTTCGTGACTACTCACGTAACGGGCCTCCAGGTGCGACGGGAATTTGTTCCCCGCCGTTGGTACAACGCTACGACGCCGGACCAACGGTCTGTGGCAACACGAACGATTTTTCTTTGTGAACACCTGGTGACACGCCCGAATTGTTCCGGCCAGTGGTCACCTGCCGAGGCGGCGCTCCCGGTGGGCGTAGGCCCGTAGGGCACGCAGGAAGTCGGTGCGCCGGAAGTCGGGCCAGTAGGCCTCGCAGAAGTAGAACTCCGACTTCGCGCTCTGCCACAGCAGGAACCCGCCCAGGCGCTGCTCCCCCGACGTACGGATCACCAGGTCGGGGTCGGGCTGGCCCTTGGTGTAGAGGTGATCGGCGATGTGCTCGACGTCGATGATCTGGGCGAGTTCCTCCAGCGAGGTGCCGCGGGTGGCGTGCTCGTTGAGCAGTGCGCGTACGGCATCGGCGATCTCGCGGCGGCCGCCGTAGCCCACCGCGACGTTGACCAGCATGCCGTCGACGTCCCGGGTCGCCTCCTCAGCGGCCTTGAGGCGCTGGGACAGCCAGTCGGGCAGCAGGTCGAGCGCGCCGACCGGGTGCAGCCGCCAGCGGCGTACGTCCGCCAGCGAGTCGACCGCGTCGGCGATGATCTCGAGGAGCGGCGCCAGCTCGTCGGCGGGGCGGTTGAGGTTGTCGGTGGAGAGCAGCCACAGAGTGACCACCTCGATGCCGATCTCGTCGCACCAGGTGAGCAGCGGCTCGATGTTGGCCGCGCCGGCGCGGTGGCCGTGGGCGGTCGACTGGCCGACCTCCTTGGCCCAGCGCCGGTTGCCGTCGAGCATCACCCCGACGTGCTTGGGCAGCTTGGACGTGTCGAGCTTGCGGAGCATCCGCGCCTCGTAGGCTGGGTAGAGAACCCGACGTACGCCTTCCTTCCAGTCTGCCACGGCAGAAGGGTATCGGCGCCGTGCCCACATCTCCCAGCGGGACGGGGTTCATCCGATCTTCAGGTCGAGCCGATAGCCTTGGCACTTATGAGCGAGATGACGGACGCGATGCGCCTCAAGGTCGGCACGATCACCGACTCGGTCTCCTCGACCGTTCACGAGGCCCTCCCGAAGCTGCGCGGCTGGATCCACCTGGCCAGCGCCCCGCTCACCCTGGCGGCCGGGATCGTGCTGATCGTGCTCGCCCCCGCGGGCGCGCCACGGATCGGCGCGGCGGTGTTCACGATGGCCGCGCTGCTGCTCTTCACCGTCTCCGCGGTCTACCACCGCGGCAACGCGATGGGTAAGTGGAGCCCACGCTCCCACACCATCCTGAAGCGCTGGGACCACGCCAACATCATGCTGATGATCGCGGGTTCCTACACCCCGTTCTCGCTGCTGCTCCTCGACGGTGTCACCCAGGTCGTGCTGCTCTCGGTGGTCTGGACCGGAGCCATCCTGGGCGTCTTCTTCCGGGTCTTCTGGCCCGAGGCACCACGCTGGCTGTACGTCCCGAACTACATCGCGCTCGGCTGGGCGGCGATCTTCTTCATCCCGTCCTTCTTCTCCGGCGCGGTCGCGCTGGGCGTCGGCATCGGGATCGCCACCTTCACGCTGATCTGTGTCGGCGGCGCGCTCTACACGGCCGGCGGTGTCATCTACGGCTTCAAGCGGCCCAACCCGTGGCCAAAGTGGTTCGGCTTCCACGAGGTCTTCCACACCTTCACGATCCTCGCGTTCATCGTGCACTACACCGGCGTCTCGCTGGCGACGTACTCGCTGCGCTGAGCCTGATCCTGGGCGCGCGCCGCGGCGTGCCTGGCGAGCAGAGCGGTGAGGATGCCGGTGACGGCGAAGAGCCCGCCCAGCACCATCCAGCCGCCGGTGCCGTGGTCGATCGCGGTCGCGGTCACCACCAGCGGCGCGAGCATGTGGGCCAGCGCGTAGCCCATCTGGCTCACGCCCTGGTAGGCACCGGCCCGCTGCTGGTCGGCGAGCTCGAAGGCCAGTCCCCAGCTGCCCGCCTCGCCGCGCGTCTCGGCGGCCGAGGCCGCCAGTGCGGCGAGGAGCAACAGGCACGTGGCGAACACCGGGCCCGCATAGGCCGCCCCGGCGAAGAGGAGGCAGGCGGCGAGCAGCAGGAACCCGGCACCTCGTACGGCCCGGCCCGCTGTGGCGATGTGGTGGGTGCCGCGCGAGGCCCGCACCTGGAAGAGCGCGACATAGACGGTGTTCACCACCAGGAGCAGGGAGACCAGGACGGTCGGCGCGTCGGTGTGGTCGGCCACCCACAGCGGCACTCCGATCGAGGTCACCCCGAAGTGGATCGCCATCACCCCGCTGAGCACGGTCGCGGTCACATAGGTGCGGTCGCGCAGCGGTGAGGGCCCCGGGGCCGCCGTCGGCCCGGCACCGGCGTCCATGCAACCCGCCAGGCCGGCGACCCGGCGCCTGAGTCCGATGAGCGGCACCGCCGCGAGCGTGGTGAGCACCCCGACCACCACCATCGTGGTGCGGTAGGCGGCCCCGGTGTCGACCACCAGTGCCAGGGCGGCGAGCAGGGTACCCGCCCCGATCATCACGTTCATGACCACGCGCAGCCGGGCACGTACGGCGACCCGGTCGGGGCCGTCGAACCAGCGCGCGACCAGCGTCGACTGGGCGCTCGACTGGAAGCCTCGCGAGGCCGAGACCCACGTCGCGACCAGCACGAACGCGACCACGTCCCGGGCCAGCGCGTAGGCGAGCAGGGCGATGCCGTAGCTCGCCATCGCCCCCAGCTGCACCCGGTCGGCACCCCACCGGTCGCTGAGCCGCCCGCCTGCGTACGTCGCCACGACCCCGACTCCTCCGGCGACGGTCAGGCCGATGCCGACGGTCACCGCCGAGAGGCCGACGGTGCGGGTGAAGTAGAGCGCGCTGACCGCGAAGAACATGCCGCGGGCAAGCGAGAGCGCGGCGACGGCGCCGACGAGCGGGCGCTCGACCGGGTCGCTGGGAAGACGGATCATGGCCCAGTTGTCGCACCCCGCGCCCGCGCGCGCTAACGATGTAGCGTATTGCTTCATGATCAGGTACGAGCTGGCCGGTCCCGACCTGAGCGAGGTCCGGTTCGCCATCTCGCCGCTCAACGAGCTCACCTTCTCGCTACGAGCGCTGCGCGACCCCGGCCGGTTCCCGCTCCACCTGCCCTGGCTCCGCACGGTCGCCACCGCGGACCTGGATCGCGAGACCCTGCTGGCGCTGACCAACGAGCGACTCTGGACGCCTGACTTCATCAACCCGCGCCCGCGCAACCCGCTCGCCCGGCTCGAGGACGAGCTCGAGGTGATCGCGGCGACCCCGCCGCAGCGCGTACGTGCCGACCTCGACGCTGTCCACTTCGACGACGGACCGCCGGCGATCCTGAGCGGACGCCCGCAGGTGGTGCTGCGCCGCATCCTCACCGCCCTCCGCGGCTACTGGGACGCCTGCTTCGAACCGCACTGGCAGCGGATGCGAGCGGTGCTGGAGGCCGACATCGTCCATCGCGGCCGGACGATCGTCCACTCCGGCATGGCGTCGATGTTCGCCGGCATCTCGCCG
>JALZDD010000714.1 GCA_030862715.1 Actinomycetota bacterium
TCACCACGCCCGAGTCGCTCTTCCTGATGCTCACCAGCCAGGCCCGCGAGACGCTGCGCAGCGTCGAGACGGTGATCGTCGACGAGGTCCACGCGGTCGCGGCGACCAAGCGCGGCTCCCACCTGGCTCTGACCCTGGAGCGCCTCGACGCGCTCCTGGACAAGCCGGCGCAGCGGATCGGGCTCTCGGCGACCGTACGCCCGCTGGAGGAGGTCGCGCGCTATCTGGGCGGCGCCCAGCCCGTCGAGATCGTCGCGCCTCCTGCTGAGAAGCGGTGGGATCTGAGCGTCGTCGTACCGGTCGAGGACATGACCGCGCCGAGCGCCTACAGCGAGGAGGAGGACGAGGACCCACAGCGGGCCTCCTCGATCTGGCCCCACGTCGAGGAGCACGTCGCCGACCTGGTCACCGCCCACCGCTCCACCATCGTCTTCGCCAACTCCCGCCGGATCGCGGAGCGGCTGACCGCGCGGCTCAACGAGATCGCCTCCGACCGGGTCTTCCAGTCCGGTCCGCCACCCGCCCAGGTGATGGCGCAGTCGGGGCAGTCGCACGGCGCGGCCCAGGTGATCGCCAAGGCCCACCACGGCAGCGTGTCCAAGGAGCAGCGCGCCCTGATCGAGGATGACCTCAAGTCCGGCCGGCTGCCGGCGGTGGTCGCGACCTCCAGCCTCGAGCTCGGCATCGACATGGGTGCGGTCGACCTCGTCGTCCAGATCGAGTCGCCGCCCAGCGTCGCCTCCGCTCTCCAGCGCGTCGGGCGCGCCGGTCACCAGGTCGGCGAGGTGTCGCGCGGCGTACTCTTCCCGAAGCATCGCGGCGACCTCGCCCAGACTGCGGTCAGCGTGCAGCGGATGCGGCAGGGCCTGATCGAGTCGATGAGCCTTCCAGCCAACCCGCTCGACGTACTCGCCCAGCAGATCGTCGCCGCCACCGCGCTGGACACCTGGGACGTCGACGAGCTGTTCACGCTGGTCAGGAGAACGGCGTCGTACGCCACCCTCCCCCGCTCCGCCTACGACGCCACCCTCGACCTGCTCGCCGGGCGCTATCCGAGCGAGGAGTTCGCCGAACTGCGGCCGCGCATCGTATGGGACCGGGTCGCCGCGACCGTGACCGGGCGTCCGGGAGCCCAGCGGCTGGCCGTCACCAGCGGCGGCACCATCCCCGACCGCGGGCTCTTCGGGGTTTTCATCGCCGGTGAGGGCGCCGGGCGGCGGGTCGGCGAGCTCGACGAGGAGATGGTCTACGAGTCCCGGGTCGGCGACGTCTTCGCCCTCGGCGCCACGAGCTGGCGGATCGAGGACATCACCCACGACCGGGTGCTGGTGACCCCGGCTCCCGGCGTTCCCGGACGCTTGCCGTTCTGGAAGGGCGACTCGCTCGGCCGGCCCGCCGAGCTCGGCGAGGCCGTCGGCGCCTACACCCGCGAGCTCGCCGCGCTGCCCGCGAAGAAGGCGGAGGCGCGAGCCCAGGAGGACGGCCTGGACGCCTACGCGGCCGCCAACCTGGTCACCTACCTGCACGAGCAGGCCGAGGCCACCAACGTCCTGCCCTCCGACAGCAACATCGTCGTCGAGCGCTTCCGCGACGAGCTGGGTGACTGGCGGCTGGTGGTCCACTCCCCCTACGGCCGCCCGGTCCACGCACCGTGGGCGCTGGCGATCAACGCGCGGATCCGGGAGCGCTACGGCGTCGACGGGCAGGCGATCGACAGCGACGACGGCATCGTGATCAGGCTCCCTGACACCGATGCCGAGGCACCGACCGGCGAGATCATCGTCTTCGAGCCCGACGAGATCGAGGACCTGGTCACCACCGAGGTCGGCGGGTCGGCGCTGTTCGCCAGCCGCTTCCGCGAGTGCGCCGCGCGAGCCCTGCTCCTGCCCCGCCGCGACCCCGGCCGTCGCTCGCCGCTGTGGCAGCAGCGCCAGCGCTCCGCCGCCCTGCTCGAGGTCGCCTCGCAATACCCGAGCTTCCCGATCATCCTCGAGGCCGTACGCGAGTGCCTCCGCGACGTCTACGACCTCCCCTCCCTCGTCGGCCTCCTGCGACGCATCGAGCGGCGCGAGATCTCGATCGTCGACGTCGCCACCCCGAGTCCCTCGCCCTACGCCCAGTCGCTCCTCTTCGGCTACGTCGCCCAGTTCCTCTACGAGGGCGACTCGCCCCTCGCCGAACGCCGCGCCGCCGCCCTCACCCTCGACCAGGGCCTCCTCGCCGAGCTGCTCGGCCGCGCCGAGCTCCGCGAGCTGCTCGACCCCGAGGTCCTCGCCGAGGTCGAGTCCGAGCTCCAGCGCCTCGCCCCCGGCCGGAGGGCCCGAGGCGCCGAAGGCATCACCGACCTCATCCGCACCATCGGCCCGCTGACCCTCGAGGAGATCGCCGCCCGAACCACCCCTGCCGAAGCGTCACGTACGTCGGCCGAGACGTCAGGCGCGTCGGCCGAAGCGTCACCTACGTCGGTCGAGGCGTCACCTACGTCGGTCGAGGCGTCACCGACTGACGTCTCGGCCAGCGCGAGTGACGTCTCGGCCAGCGCGAGTGACGTCTCGGCCAGCGCGAGTGACGTCTCGGCCGACCGGGGTGACGTCTCGGCGATGCTGGAGGATCTCGCCACCGCTCGACGGGTCGTCGAGGTGCGGGTTGCCGGGGAGGCTCGGTGGGCGGTGGTCGAGGATGTGGCCAGGCTGAGGGACGGGCTGGGGGTGGCGGTTCCTCCGGGCGTACCGTCGGCCTTCACCGAGCCCGTCGAGGATCCGGTCGGCGACCTGGTCTCGCGGTATGCCCGCTCACACGGTCCGTTCACGGCCGCCGATGTGGCGTCGCGGCTCGGGCTGGGCGAGGCGGTCGCCCGGCACGCCCTGGCGCGGCTCTCGGCGCGCGGGCGGGTGCTCGACGGGGAGTTCCGGCCCGGTGGGAGCGGGCTGGAGTGGTGTGATGCCGACGTGCTCCGGATGCTGCGCCGACGCTCGCTGGCGCGGCTGCGCAAGGAGGTCGAGCCCGTCGAGCCGGCGGCGCTGGGCAGGTTCCTCCCGGCGTGGCAGAAGACGTCCGTACGCAAGGGCGCGCTGCGCGGGGTCGACGGGGTGCTGAGCGTGGTCGACCAGCTGGCCGGCTGCCCGGTCCCGGCCAGCGCGCTGGAGAGCCTGATCCTGCCGGCCCGGGTGGTCGACTACGAGCCGGCGTTCCTCGACGAGCTGACCTCCGGCGGCGAGGTGCTCTGGGCCGGCCACGGCACCCTGCCCGGCACCGACGGCTGGGTCTCGCTGCACCCGGCCGACACCGCGGAGCTGACCC
>JALZDD010000741.1 GCA_030862715.1 Actinomycetota bacterium
TTCCCGGAGACCAAGCCGCGGGCGTGGTACCACGCCACCGCCACCACCCAGGACGTACGCGGCACCAACATCGCCGACGACAAGTACGGCTACCCCGACCACCCCGGCACCCCGCGCCCGGAGTTCCTGGAGTGGTATCCCAAGTGGACCAACGGCACCTACACCAGCGCCAAGCAGTCGACCTGGACGGTGACCGCCAACGGTAGCTACGTGCTGTACGGCGGTGAGTTCCTCAAGGTCAACGGCGTCGCCCAGCAGGGCCTGGTGCGGTTCGCCGTCAAGGACATCGCCCCCAACAAGGTCGGCCCGACGCTCAAGGGCGCCAAGTGGGCGCTGACCGGCTCCTCACCCTCCGCGGGCAAGGCCACGCTGAAGTGGCCGGGCAACCCCGACAAGGACAACGCGACCGTCACCTACAAGCTCTACCGCGGCTCGATCGACTCCACGCCGATCAAGACGGTGAAGGTCTCGGCCCCGTTCTGGAAGCACACCGCGATGACCTTCACCGACACGGGCCGCACCAGTGGTTCGTCGCAGAAGTACAAGATCGAGGCAGTGGACCCGCTCGGCAACATCTCCCGCTCCGACTGGGTGACGGTCACGATCAGGTGATCTGGGTCTGCATGCTCACCTATCGGCGCCCCGAGGGGCTGGCCGAGGCGATCGGCATGCTCCGCACCCAGCTCGATCTGATTCCTGGCGCGCGGCTGCTCGTGGTGGACAACGACGAGCAGCCGACCGCCTCTGATGCTGTGGCTGAGGCGGCCGGGGGCGACGTACGTGTGCGGTACGTGCATGAGCCGACCCCCGGTATCGCCGCTGCTCGCAACCGGGCGCTGGACGAGGCCGGTCCGGAGGCTGTCGTCGTCTTCATCGACGACGACGAGCAACCCTCGGAGAAGTGGCTGCCAACCCTGCTGGCCTGCTGGGAGGAGACGGGAGCGGCTGCCGTCGTCGGGCCGGTGCTCTCCACGTTCACCGCCGAGCCGGATCCGTGGATCACGGCAGGTGGCTTCTTCCAGCGGCTGCGGCATGTCACCGGCACCGTCGTCACCACCGCGGCGACCAACAACCTCCTGCTCGACATGAACCAGGTGGGCCAGCTCCGCTTCGACCTCGGCTTCGGCCTCTCCGGCGGCTCTGACACCGTCTTCACCCGCAGCCTCTCGGCCGCCGGTGGCCGGATCGTGTGGTGCGACGAGGCGCCGGTCCACGATCTGGTCCCCGCCAACCGTGCGACACGTGAGTGGGTGCGCGCCCGCGCCTCTCGGATCGGCAACTCGGACTCCCGCGCGCAGGTCTACCTAGCTCCTTCCAGCCGCCGTCCGGCGGCCCGGCTCCGCGCCACCGCCCGCGGACTCGTCCGCGTCCTGGGCGGATCTTCCCGCGTCGTCCTCGGCCGCCTCACCGGCTCGCTGACCCACCACGCCCGCGGCACCCGCACCCTCCTCCGCGGCCTCGGCATGCTCCGCGGCGCCTGGGGCTCCTACGTGACCGAGTACGCCCGCTGACCCACGCCGACTCGGCGCGTCTGTCTCACTGTGGGTCGTCGAATCGGGGTCTGTCCCGCTTCCAACCGAGCTGACATGTCGGGTTGGGGCAGATGCGCCGATTCGACGTCGATCATCGGGGCAGTTGCGCCGACTCGGGGGTGCTCCTTGGGACAGTTGCGCCGACTCGGCTGGGGAGTGGGGAGTCGAAGATGCCGCGGATGCGGCCGGTGATCAGCCGGTCGAGAGCCAGCGCCAACAGGATTGCGACGAGCGTCAGCAGGGGCACCGCCACTAGCCCGGTTCCCGGGGGCCAGTCGATGTCGCGCCCGGTGAGCAGGGCTGTGGTCGCGGTGATCGGGAAGGCGTGGACGACGTAGATCGGCAGTGTGCGGGTGCCGAGGTGGCGTACGAATCCGAGCGCCGGGACCCGGGAGATCATCACTCCGAGTCCGCAGCCGGTAGCCACCGCGAGCAGGCCCAGCATCGGGCGTACGAAGATGATTCGGTCGTCGGCGACGTAGAGGAAGAACCCCAACACCACCGCGTACGCCACTCCTGCCCCGACCACGTGAGCCGGCCGCATCCGCGGCACGACCGACAGCACTGCGGGTGCAGCGCGGGAGGCCAGGACGAAGAAGAACCAGTAGCGGAACGTCTTGTCCCACGGGATGTCTCCGGTGGAGACCAGCCCGGCGGCGAAGACCGCGGAGACGATCAGCGCGGTGCCGACGACGAGCCACGGGGGGAGCCGGCGGGTCAGCCATCCCACGAGCGTGAACAGGCACAGCGTGTAGAGGAACCAGAGGTAGACGTTGGGCTCGATCAGCACCCGGGCAACCGCGGCGACGCCACCTGGAGGGGAGTGTGGCAGGAGCGCGCGGAAGGCGCCGAGCAGCAGGCACCACAGGACGTAGAGGTAGATCAGGTTCAGGCACCGGGTGCGCAGCACCTCCCGCAGCGGGCGGGCGAGCAGCGAGGGAGCGAGGAGGCCGGAGAGGAAGAAGAACAGCGGCATCCGGAAGGTGTCGAGGGTGTAGGCGAGCCGCGACCACGGGCCGGCGAGCCCGACCAGGTCGAGGTTGATCACCGCGTGGAAGAGCACCACCAGGATGATCGCCAGGCCGCGCGCGGAGTCGATCCAGCCTTCACGCACGCTGCGGACCTCCGGCGAGGTAGCGCCGGCGAGCGCGCTGGTCCCGACGACCCTCGCGTCGCCGCCGCGCCGGCGGCACCCGCTTCGGCGGGGACGGCTCGGCAGCAGCCTCCTTGCGCTGGAGCAGGAACACCCCGAGCGCGAGCGCGAGCGGGGGCAGGGAGCTGATGATCGGGCCGAAGAAGAGGTTCCAGCCGAGCTGCAGGGCGAGGAAGATGCCGAGCGCGGTGCCGGTGCGGTTGGCCATGCTGCGGCCCAGATAGATGGTGGCGAGCCACAGCAGCCATCCCGACAGCACCAGCCCGGCGAGCCCGAACCAGATCCACAGGTCGCCGATCAGTGAGTGCACCTCGATCCGGGTGCCGAACATGTAGTGCTCGACGTAGCCGTTGTCCGGGTCATAGCCCAGAACAGACATGCCCTGCTTCGCGGCCTGCATGTCGGTCGGGGTGGCCATGACGCCGGCGCCGTAACCGAACGGCTCGTGGATCATCAGGGCCACGGTGGCCCCGATCTCGGGCCGGCCGCCGAGGATGAGTGAGCCGGCGGTCTGGGTCTGCTCGACGGTGCGTTCCTGGGCCGAGGCGCCGAGATAGCCGTCCAGGGCGGCCTCCTCGAGCGACTTGTAGATGCCCAGCCCGAGAGCGCCGACCAGCACCAGCGAGAGCAGCGCGGAGGTGGTCCGCTTCGCCGTCCTCGGCCGGTGCTGCCACACCAGCAGCGCCGCGGTCATGAGCAGGAACGCGCTCATCGACCTGGCCCCGGACAGCGCGCCGACCACGCTGAGCGCCCCGATCACGACCAGCTCGGCCAAGAGCTGTTTCCGGGGCCGCCGCTTGATCAGCTGGCACGCCCCCAGGAGCAGCATCGTCGCCGGGATCGAGAACCCGAACCGCCACGGTTCCTCGGCGAACTGCGGCCTCAACGTCACGGTCAAGAACGAGCCGACGGCGTAGAGGCACACCACGATCCCCGGCGACAACACGCGCTGCCCCCAGAGCAGCGCCCCGACGCACATCGCGGCCGAGACGACGGGCACGAGCTCGAACAGCACGCCGGCCTCGGTCGGCGGGTGGGTCGCCGAGCGCCAGGTGGCGAGCGCAACCGCGGAGAAGAGACAGGCGAGAAGAAGTACGCCGCCCAGGGCCGCGCCGCGGTAGCGGCTCGCCTCCCGGATCCAGATCGGCGCCAGGGCTGCACCCATCAGCCCGCCCACGGTCAGGCCGCGGACGAGAACGAAGTCGGTGCCGGCGAGGAACGCGGCCGCCCCCGCCAGGAGAGCGGTCAGCACCTCCCAGCCGGTGCGTTCGGAGCGCTGGGTGCGCCCAGAGCGACCGGTGCGGACCCGGACCGCCGTCGCGACGGCCATGCTCAGCTCCCGGCGGCCGGGTAGCCCTGCTGGCGCGGTTCCCGGGGACGTACGAAACCGGAGAGGAGGCGGGCGAACCAGCCCTGCTC
>JALZDD010000624.1 GCA_030862715.1 Actinomycetota bacterium
GCTGATCTGCATCTCTGTGGCCGTGTCCAGGCTGGAGGTGGCGTCGTCCAGCAGCAGCAACCGGTCCGCGTGCCAGGCGCGCGCCAGTCCGACCCGCTGTGCCTCGCCACCCGACAGCGGTGCCTCGACCAGCGGTGTGTCGTAGCCGGCGGGCAACAGGCTGACGAACTCGTGGGCGTGCGTCGCGCGGGCCGCCTCGACGATCCGGTCCCGATCGGTGGTCCCGGGCCCGATCGCGTCGGCCACCGTCGTGCCGAACAGGGCGGGCCGTTCGAAGGCGACGCCGACCGCGGTCCTCAAGGCATCATGGCCCAGCGCCGGCAGCGGTACGCCGTCGAGCAGCACCTGGCCGCGGTCCGGGTCTCGCAGCCGGGCCACCAGTGCGGCCAGGACCGACTTACCGGCGCCGCTCGCCCCGACCACGGCGACCGTCGCGCCCCCAGGCAGAGACAGGTTCACCTCTGCCAACAGCGGGCCGTCGGCGCCGTCCACGGCGACGGCTACGAGATCGAGCCGCCCCGGTCCGGGGGCCGGCTCCGTCGTGCCGTAACGGAGTGGCTCGAGGACGGCGATCTCGTCCGCACGCCGGCATCCGGCACGGGCACGGGCCAGCTCAGCGAGCACGCCGGTGAGACTGCCGAGGCCGGCTCCGAGGGCGGCGTACTGACCTGCGGCGAACAGGTCGCCCGCGGTGATCCGGCCACCGACGAGCAACAGTCCGCCCGCCGCCAGCACGCTGACCAGCACCAGTGGCCCCACCACTGCGGCCTGGGCACCTGACCGGGCGAGGGTGTGCCAGGTCCGCAGGCCCTGGCGGTGCAGCTCGGGCAACGGCTCGAGGACCCGGTCGCGCTCGCGGTCGATCGTGCCGGCCGCGGCGATCGTCCGGATACCGGCCAGCGACTCGGTCAGCAGAGCCGCGATCCGGCCCTGGGTCTCCGCGTACGCCTGGCTGAGCTCGGTGGTCCGGCGCGAGAACCCGGCGAGCACCAGCACGACGGCGACGACGCCGGCGAGGAATGCGACTGCGAGCCAGGGGTCGATGACCGCAAGCAGCACGAGACTCCCGGCGGGTGGCAGCACCGCCGCCACGGCGGTCACCGCCACCGGTCCGGCGCGTCCGGCGTCGACGGCGTTCGCCGAGACCCGACTGACCAGGTCGCCCGTGTCGAGATGGCGGGTCCCGTCCGGTCCCGCGGTCAGGATCCGGCGGACCAGGCGGCGCCGCAGCCAGGCGGTGCTGCCGGCGACACAGGCGGCGTCGGCGTAGGCGTCGACCAGGTCGCAGAGCACCCCGACGGCGATCAGGATGCAGGCGGCCGTGAGCCAGTCGCCGGTGGCGCCGCCGGCGACGACCGCGTCCACGGCGCGCCCGAGAACGGTCGGAAGGGCGAGCGTGGTGAGGCTGCCGAGCAGGGCGGCGGTGCCGATCAGCGGCAGCCAGCCGCGCCCCTGCCGGACGACCGCGCGGAACGTCGGGGACGCCATCATTCGAGCCCCGTCTGTGCGGCGAGGAAAGCGAGCGTGTCCGCCGCGAGCGCGTTGCCACGGCTGGCCGCGGACTGGCCGTGACCGACGTCGGCTTCGGCTCGCAGCAGCACCGGCCGGCCGCTCGCCGTCGAGTGCTGCAGCGCGGCGCACATCTTCCGGGCGTGCCACGGCGACACCCGGGTGTCGCCGTCGGACACGGTGAACAGCACCGCCGGATATCGGACTCCGTCGCGGACCTGGTGGTACGGCGAGTAGTCCAGCAGCCACGCCAGCTGGTCGGGATCGCTGGCACTGCCGAACTCGGTGACCCAGCTCGGGCCGAGCCCCGACCGTTCGTAACGGACCATGTCGAGCACCGGCGACGCGCAGACCGCCGCCGCGAACAGGTCCGGTCGCTGGGTCAGCACGGCCCCGACGAGCAGGCCGCCGTTCGACTCTCCGAGGATGCCGAGGTGGTCGGTGGTGGTCCACCCGTCGGCGACCAGGCTCTCGGCGGCCGCGACGAAGTCGTCGAACACGTTCTGCTTACGGTCGCGCCGGCCGGCGGCATGCCATTGTTCGCCGTACTCGCCACCTCCACGCAGGTTGACCGTGACGAATACGCCGCCCGCGTCGACCCAGGCCAGCGCGAGACTCGAGTACGTCGGGGTCAGCGATACGCCGAACCCGCCGTACCCGTAGAGCAGCGTCGGGCGGGGGCCTGCCCCGCCCGGCCGCGCGAGCACGGTCATCCGGACCGGCGTTGCGTCGGCCGAGGTGACCGTGACCTGCCGGGCCTCGATCTCGGGCAGCTCCACGGAGCCAGGAGGCTCGGCCCATCTGGTGGTCCTGCCGGTGCGCGCGTCGTAACGGTGCACGGCGGCCGGCGTGGTGCTGTCGGTATAGCTGAACCACACCTCGTGGCCGCCCTCGGGACGGGTGGTCATGCTGCCGACCGACCCGAGGCCGGGCAGCGGTACCGTGTCCAGCCGCTCGCCCGAGCGCAGGTCGTGGACGTGGATCTCGCCGAGGGCGTGCCGCGTCCGGCCGACCAGCAGCAGAGGTTGTTCCAGCTCCGGACCGTCGAGGACGGCGACGTCGGTCAGCGGTGCCCCGGGATCGGCGGGCACCAGGTCGCGCCAGTGGTCGGGATGGGGTCTGTGCGGATCGCCGACGCAGATCCGGCCGCTCACTGCGTCCAGGGTCGTGACGACGTACAGCCGGCCGTCACGCCCCACAGTCGCCACGCTCCGTGCGTCCACGTCACGCTGGACTACGACGAGCCGCAGCGACTCTGGTGCGGCCTCGGAGAGATCTGCGAGCCACAGGTCGTTGCCGGCGCCACGCGGCCTCGAGATCGTCAGCCAGCGTCCGTCGGCGCTGATCTCCAGCCCGTACGTCGCCTGCTCGGCGAGCACGACGACGTCGTCCGGCGAGCCGATGAGATGGAAGCGGACCTGGCCGGCCCGGACGAAGTAGAAACCCGCGCGGCCGGGCGACCAGGCCACGGGGGAGTATCGACAGCGGTCGAGTGGGCCGTCGACGATCCGGCCGCTGTCGACGTCGAGGACAAACAGCTCCGCCGCCTCGGTCCCTCCACACGAGACCTGGTAGGCGAGCAGCCGACCATCCGGATCCGGGTTCCATCCGTCGAACGTCGTGGCGCCGGACGGGTCGAGCAGCATCGGATCCAGCAGGGCCCGCTCACCCTCGTCGTCGGCGACGTACAGCACCGGATGGTCCTGCCGCGCCGTTCGGCGCAGGAAGAATCGCCGGTCGCCCCGCCACGTCGGCTCACCGACCATGCCGACGCCGCTCAACTCGGTGATCCGGGCACGGAACCTGTACCTGCTGGGCAGCCTGCGGGCAGATCGGCGCCACAACGCGTCCTGCGCCGCGCCCCAGGCCGCGGTCGGCGGTGCCGACGCGTCCTCGAGCCAGCGGTACGGGTCCGGTACGTCACGTCCGTGCAGCCGGTCGACGATCGGGTCCCGCGCGGCCGCGGGATATTCCGTCACAAGTGTGTGCATAGCCCTCCTCACGGGCAGGGTCGGGCCCTGGGCCGACACGGGTGTCTGCCCAGGACCTGACCTGGATTGCCGTCAACCGTCACATCAGTGACAGAGCAACAGGCTCAGGTTGCTGGGCCGGTGGGAGCCACAGCCAAGGACGGTGAACGTGCTCCCGCCGTGACCACCACCGCCGTGACCGCCGCCGGGTGCTTCGAGACCTTGAAGGTCGAGAAGTGCCATTTGTCTACACCTCCTTCCGACACTCGTAGGGGTCGGACCGCCTGCTCGGGGCGGGCGGACCGAGGAATGGGAGGTGCACCGGCTCGTCGTGGAACGCGGCGCCGAGTGCGAGCAGGACTCCGGCCGTGCCGCTGCCCAGGTCCATCGACAACCGGAGCAGCTGGTTGCCGGGGAACGCCAGCCCGCCGCCGTACGGCAGGGCGT
>JALZDD010000776.1 GCA_030862715.1 Actinomycetota bacterium
TCGCGCCGGTGCCGCTCGCTGTGCACGGGCCGTGTGGCTTGCTGCTCGCCGAGACCGCGGCGGATGCGCTGACCGGCGTCGCCGACGGGTCGCGGGTGTTGGCGGCTGCGGTCGCCGAGGAGCACTCCCACCTGCCCGACGTCCCTATGGTCGTCGCCTCGGGCGACACGATCACCGGTGTGAAGACGCTGGTCAGGGCCGGGATGATCGCCGATGCCTTCCTGGTCACCGCATCATTGCCGGACGGTACCGTCGGGGTCTTCCTCGTCGAGGCATCCACGGAAGGCGTCGACCGCCAGGCACAGCACACCAGTGACGGCGACGTCACCGCGCTGGTCTCGTTCACCTCGGCCCCCGCTCGTCGGATCGGGAACTCCTCGGCCGCTGCGCGGCTCGGCTCGCTGCTGACCGTCGCCTCTGCAGCCGAGCTTTTGGGCATCACCGAAGGAGCCCTCTCGCTCACGTCGTCGTACGCCAAGACCCGGGAGCAGTTCGGCCGCGCCATCGGCACCTTCCAGGCCGTCTCCCAGCGGCTCGCCAACGGGTTCATCGACGTACTCGCCCAGAGACTCACCCTCTGGCAGGCCGTCTGGCGGGTCTCCTCCGGGCTTCCTGCCGACGACCAGGTAGCCGTGGCCAAGCTCTGGGCGTCCGACGCCGCTCACCGCCTCGCGCACACCACCGTCCATATCCACGGCGGTGTCGGCATCGACCTCGACGGCGAGGCACATCGGTACTTCACGACCGCCAAGCGCTTCGAGTTCGTCTTCGGCGGGGCTACCGAGCAGGCGCTCCGGATCGGGCGCGCGATCGCTGCATCCTGATTGGCCACCGATGTCTTGAGAGGCTCCGGCTCCTGCCGGGGCCTCTCCTTTGTGGCTGGTGTTTGTGCTGTATCGCGGCCCCAGGCCCCGCACGGATTGCACTCGACGACTTCGGTCCGTGATGACCGTCTTTGGAGTTTCGGCTGCTGGTCATCGCCGTCACGGGGCTCGACCTTGGATCGGCCACTCCCCTCTTGGGCTGCTCTCCCGCTGAAGCGCCGCCCCCCGGAGCGTCCGCGCACCCGGGGACGTGTTGTGGCCATCGCACGGCTCGCTGGCCGCCTTCGGGTGGGAAGTTGGATGTGTGTCTGTTTGGTCTCGTGCGGGGTTCCAGCGCGGGTGGGGCCAATACCGGGATTGGGTTGGGAGATTTCAAGACAGGGTGTCTGGGTGGGTGCCATTTGCCTGTATTGCGGGCTTCCAGCAGCGGTCTGGGTTGGGTTTGGGATATCTGTCCCTGATTGAGTTCTTTGGTTTTGGGTTGTGTGGTAGGCTCGGCGCAGGCGTGCACGTGAAGGCCGACCACCTCGAAAGAGGCGTGCCCTATCTGCCCGGGAGACATCGGGTGTCGGGTAATCCAGGGGAACCAGGGGCGTGAACGCTGAGCTGCGAGGGTAAGTAATAGCCCGTACTGCCGGGCCTCCGAGACCAGCGAACCAACCGGGATTCTGCACGGGCAGAAACCCTTGAGTTCGTACGTCGGGAGGTGACCGTTTCGATGACCATGCTGCAACAGCCACAACACCCCGTGCTGGAGGCCGTGGTCGCGGTCACCACTTCCCTTAGCCAGGTTTCTGAGGCGAACCCGGCGTTCATGGCCACCGATCAGAAGGCCGCCACCCTGCTCGAGATCGCCCGGGCCAAGGCCCAGCTGGCTGAGCTCGAACTGCGGGTGATCGCTACCGCCGACGATGTCGCTGCCGAGAGTGCCGCGCGGGATGTCGCGGCCTGGTTGCATCACCACACCCACCAGCGCCCCGAGACCCTGCGCGCCGACCTCCGGCTTGCTGAGGCACTGGACCGGACCTACACGCTGGTCGCCGCGGCGATGCGCGCCGGCGACTGCAACCCGGCCCAAGCCGCAGTGATCGTCGCGGCCCTCGACGACCTCCCCGCTGGCCTCGATCCCGAGATCAAGACCAAGGCGGAAGAAGCCCTGGTCGCCTACGCGACCCGGTTCGATCCCACCCAGCTGCGCCGCCTGGGGCGCCGGATCCTGGATGTGATCGCCCCTGAGATCGCCGAGGCCGAGGAAGCCAAGCGGCTCGCTGCCGAGGAAGCCCACGCGAGGAAGAAGACCCGGCTGGCGATGCGGCGCCTCGGGGACGGCACCACCCGGATCTCCGCGGTGGTCCCGGATGCGGCCGCGGACCGGTTGGCCACCAACCTGGAGGCGTTCGCCTCACCTCGGCGTGATGATGGCACCCGGACCGAGACCGGCGAGTACCTGCCCTATGACCGGCGCCTGGGGCGGGCGTTGTGCCAGCTCCTCGAGACCCTCGACCCGGCCCGGCTGCCGATCCATGGCGGGGATGCGACCACGGTGATCGTGACCATCGATATCGACCAGCTCCGCAAGGAGGCCGGCATCGCCACCATCCTCGGTGGCAGCCCGATCACCGCGGCCGAGGCTAGGCGCCTGGCCTGCACTGCAGGCATCATCCCCGCGGTCCTCGGAGGTGCCTCGGAGGTCCTCGACTTCGGCCGCAAGGAACGCTTCTTCACCGCCGCCCAACGCCGAGCGCTACTCCTGCGCTCGGCGACGTGTGAGGCCGAGGGCTGCGACATCCCCGGCACCTGGGCCGAGGCCCACCACTGGCTCGAATGGGCCCGAGGCGGGACGACTGATCTCGACAACGCCGCCCTGCTCTGCTCCCATCACCACCACCGCGCCCACGACTCCGCATACCTCCACGAGCGCCTACCCAACGGCGACATCCGCTTCACCAGACGCACGTAGAGATTCCCAGGATCACTCGGGCGCATCCGTCCGCTCACCAGACACGCGCACACTGCTCTCACTGCATCTACCAAGGAGCTTTATCTACCAAGGAGCTTTGCAGTGACTGTCCCCGACGTCTCCCCCGACCGCCGGACCCAGCTCGGCGCCGTCGCGTTCGCGATCGCCGGTGTCCTCTTTGCCGTCTACGAGGCCGTTGCCCCACGCGCTGACGAGACCACGCTCGACGGGGCGGCGGCGTGGGGCTCCGCCGGCTGGACCATCGTGCACATCTGCGCCATTGTCGGCCTCATTCTCATCCCGCTCGGCTATGGCGCGATCCGCGGCTTTCTCGACGGCACACCACAGGAGAGGACCGCCTACCTCGCCACCGTCATCGGCTGCATCGGCTCCGGACTGACCATCTCCTACTACGGCGCCGAGGTCTACGGCCTCAAGGCCATCGGCGAGCGCGCAGTGGCTGACGGCGACCCCAGCCTGACTGACGTGGGCAACGACTTCCGCCTCGACCCGACCGCGATGACCGTCTTCGTGATCGGACTGCTGCTCGTCGCGGTCGCCGCCGTGCTCGCCGCAATCGCGGTCTGGCGCTCGGGCTCCCTGCCCCGCTGGAGCGCCGTCCCGCTCGCCGCGCTCCTGGTCACCATGCTGCCCCAGTTCTTCCTCCCGCACGAAGGGCGGATCGTCTGGGACGTACTCGTCGCCGGCGCGGCCTGTGGCTTGCCGCTACGCTCTGGCGTGCTTCACGGGCCCGCTCGTAGCCTGGATGAGAGCGGCAGGCAGCCTCAGCCACCGACACACTCGTCGTTCTCGCCGCCGGAGTAGCAGGGCGGGGCGTGATAGCCGTCCTCTTCCTGCTCGGGCGCCGGTAGATCCACCGCACCAGGGATGTAGCAGAGCAGCACCATCGCCGCGCCGACGAGGACCAGCAGCACCTGCCAGAAGGTCCCGAGCATTCGGCGGTCGGGGTTGAGCATGTGGGCGAACGCGCCGGACAGGAGCGCGGCGATCGCGATCGCACCCCAGACGCGGTACGCGGCGATGTTCGCCGGGTCGATCTCCGGCTGCTCGCCGAAGAAGACGAGATAGACATCCAGCCAGTTCATGGCCAGCTTCCCGATGGCGAGAACGGCCACGACGGACGCCAGGGCCGTGGTGACGCGGAACCAGGGTAGGCGCGTGATGCGCCAGCGGACACTGGCCGGGCGGTCGAAAGCGAGCATGCGACGAGTCTTCCGTCGTCGCGGCATGGCGTGATGAGCCCGCGTACTCAACTCTTGACCTTCGGGTCGGTCGAAGCCTCAGCATCGAGGCATGACCGCGACGCCTGCTGTTGACCCCACGATGGACGCCATCACCACCGCCGTGAGCCTTGGCCACGAAGGCGAGATCGCTCGAGCACGACAGGAACTGCTCTCCATCTGGGAGGACCTCGGCGTGCTGGGTGATCCGCTTCACCGGTGCACGCTCGCCCACCATCTCGCCGACCTACAGACCGATCCTGCGGTGGCGCTCATCTGGGACGTACGCGCCCTCGACGCCGCCGGCGCGCTCACCGACCAACGGGCGGGCAAGCACCACGCGGGCCTTCAGGTTGCCGGCTTCTATCCGAGCCTGCACCTCAACATCGCCGACAACCTGCGCCGCCTGGGCTCCTTCGAGGCAGCCGCCGAGCAGATCCGCAAGGCAGAAGAGCGTGTCGCTGCCCTGCCACCAGGGCCGTACGGCGACATGATCCGCGCGGCGATCGGCGGCGTCAACGAAGCGATCACGGCTCGCGACACCACGCCGCGGTCTACTTCCCCTACCGTCGCCGCGACCGACTGAGCACCGGTGTCGGTAGGGCCGCTACGAACCAGACCGATGCTGCTGCCGCGACCGCCACGGTCACCGGCCAGAACCACCACGGGACCGAATCCGGCAGGAGCTGTCCGATCCCGAGGAAGACGACCACGGCGAGCGGCAGCGTGATCAGGACTGCGAGCCAGGCGCGCTCGAACCCCGTGCCTCCGAGCGCCAGGCCCATCGCTGCCAACGGCATCACTGCCACGACGGTGAGCAGTGCGACGGCCGCGAAGAAGAACGCGGCGAGCACCGCCCCCAGCGCGCCCAGCCCGGTGGCGAGCGCGTCGCCCACCGCCGACCCGGTGTCGGCAGCCTCCACCTCGATGAAGCCACCGAAGAAGGCCACAGCCGGCGAGAACAGCAGCCTCATCAGCCCGATGCCGGCCAACGCGCCAACGGCCGCGGCGACGCCACCGATCGTGGCGTGGCGCGCCACCTGACCAGGGCTCACCGACTCGCCCTGGCGATGGTCGAGAGGATCGCGTCGGCGGCCGCCTGCGGCGCCTTGGTGGGGATCCAGTGGCTGACTCCGGTGAGCTCGATGAACTCGTAGGGACCGGTGACGGAGTCCTCGTTGCCCTCCAGGGCGGTCCGGCCGATCGCGACGTCGCCATCGCTCCAGAGCATCGTCGTCGGGACCGAGACCCTCCCGACGCGCGGAGCCAGGGGCAGGGCTCGATACCAGCCGAGGCCACCGGGCAGCGCGCCGTAGTCGACGATCTCCTCCCGGAAGCGCTCGACGTCGTCGTCGTTCCAGCCACTCCCCCGCATCATCCGCTCCATCCGGCCGCCGTGCCCGGAGGCCAGCTCGGGCAGCAGCGCGATGTTGAAGAGCGCCATGTAGGCCGACTTGCGCCGCTGCGGGCCCTTCATCGACCGCGCGAACGGGACCGGGTGCGGCACCGACATCGCGGTCCAGCTGCGGACCAGGTCGGGCCGCTTGGCCGCCACTCCCCAACCGACCGCACTCCCCCAGTCATGACCGGCCAGGTGCACCGGCCGGCCGATCTCGTCGATGAGCGCCACCACGTCCTCGACCAGTTGGCCGGCGCCGTAGCCGAGGCGCGTACGCGGCCGGGCACCCGGCGAGTAGCCACGCTGGTCCGGGGCGAGGGTGCGGAAGCCGGCCTCGTGCAGGATCGGTGACACCTCGCGCCAGCAGGTCGCCCGTTCCGGGAAACCGTGCAGGAGCACGACCGGGTCGCCGTCGGCAGGACCCGAGTCGATCACATCGAAGGTGAGTCCGTCACGTGCGTAGCTCGAGATCGTCACGCGTTCATCCTGTCAGGGCTTCTCCCGCCTCAGCGGCGAGGTTGTGGTGTGCGGTAGCGGCGTCGGCGACCATGGTGTGCGATAGCGCGCTGAGGTAAGGCGCGCCAAGGTGCTGGCATGAGGAAGGCGCCGGCTC